>NZ_JBHVUQ010000023.1:0-20339 GCF_042884105.1 Streptomyces sp. NPDC058157 | reverse complement strand
GGTGTTCTGGGCCGGGGGGGGGGGGCGGCGGTGGGTCCCCCCCCGCCGGGGGGGGGGGGAATGGGGGGGCGCTGCGGGGGGGGCGGGGGCCCGGGCCGGGGCCCCGGGGGCGGGGCGGGGCCCGCCGAGCCGGTCCCGACGGCGTACGGCGATGCGCGGCGCTGCCCGGACCCGGCCGCCTCGGCACAGGCGGCGGGGGAGGCCGGGCAGGCAGGTCGCCCATTCCCGGTCGGTCGCGCACCGCCACACCCGTCCGTAGTGTGCGGTGGCGCAAGGCGGTGGGGTGGTTCAACGTGAAGAAGGGCTTCGGGTTCATCGAGCAGGAGAAGGGGCCGGACGAGCTCGTCCGCTTCTCCGAGATCGAGGGGCCCGCAGCCTGATGGCCACCCCAGGCCGGCCAGTGTCGCGGGTGGGGCCCGCGAAGCGGGCTCTCGCCCCTGGAGGGAGCGGGTATGAGCAAGAGGAACCGCAAGGCGGCTGAGGCCGCCGAGGCGAGGCCCAAGTCGGACGCCACGAGGGCCGAGGACGCCAAGAAGGCCCAGGCGCGTGGCCTCCAGGCGATCGTGAACTACAGCAGGGGGAGGACCGCCCCGGACACGGAAGGCGAGGGGAGGGAGGGCCGCCACTGAAGGCCGGGGTGCGGCCTCCACGACGGGCCCCGTCATGGGGCGACGATGGAAAGCCCAACGGGCCCGCGCCCCCGGACGCCCGGGCCGGTCACAGCCGGGCCCTGGAGCGGGACCTGCCGGCCCACTGTGGCGTCGGCCGCCGGTCCGTCGAGGACGACGCTGCCCTTCTTGCGCCGCCGGCCCGCCCACCCGTCCGTGCGGCCCGAGCCCCATCGCCCTCCCGCGCGTCCCGCTCGCGGCGTACTCGGACGTGCGGCCGGTGCGCGCCAGGTCCACACCGAGGTCCCCGGTCCCGCCCGCCCACGGGGGAGGCGAGACCGGAGGCCGGCAGCGGTGGCCCCGCATCGGGTACCGCCGCTGCGAGGCCACCGGCCGGCGTGACCGGCCCGGAGTCCTCCGTCGGGTCACTGCGTCGGCAGGCGCGCCGTGCGGGCCGGTTCGGTGCGGCGGCTGCCGGTGCTTTCGAAGGCGGCGGCGGGGGACCGGGTTGCCGTTGGCGACCCAGAGGGCACGTGCAGAGCTGCTGATCGCAGACCGCCTCGCCCATGAGGGCCGCTACGGCCACCTCCTCATCGAGTCCGGCGGCATCTCGCCGCTCGGATGCCGCCGGACCGTTCCGGGCCGCCCCCTCCGGGATCCCGCTGTGTCAGCGGGGCGGGATCACCAGGAGGACTTCGTCACGCCGGGGAGGTAACCGGCGTGCGCCTGCTGCCTGGTCCGCACCCGGGAGAGGCCGAACCTGCGCAGGTAGCCGCGGGGGCGGCCGTCGACGCCGTCTCGGTTGCGGACGCGGGTGGCGCTCGCGTCGCGCGGCTGCCTGCGCAGTTCCGCCAGAGCGGTCCCGCGTTCCTCCGCGGTGGACGAGGGGCGGCGGACGATCTCCTTCAGTTCGGCCCGCCTCGCGGCGTGGCGCTCGACGGTCGCCTTGCGCTTCTCGTTCTGCGCGATCTTGCTCTTCTTCGCCATCAGACCCTGCCTCCTCGTGCGCGGATACGGGCCACGGCCGCTTCGACGCCGATCCTGTCCACCGTCTTGATCGCCCTGGCGCTCAGGGTCAGGCGGACGTGGCGGCCCTCACTCGGCAGCCAGTAGCGCTTGTGCTGGACGTTGGGGTCGAAGCGGCGCGAGGTGCGCCGGTGGGAGTGGGAGATGTTGTTGCCGAAGGCCGGTGTGGCGCCGGCCAGTTGGCAGTGGGCGGACATGGATGTGTTACCTGCCTCTCGCTGCGGCCATCCCTGTATTGGAAATGGAAACCATTGCCAATATAGTAGCGCCATGGCACGCAACGACATCCGCCCGGTCATCAAGCTGCGCTCCACCTCGGGGACCGGCTTCACCTACGTCACCCGCAAGAACCGGCGCAACGACCCCGACCGGCTGGTGCTGCGCAAGTACGACCCCGTCGCCCGCCGGCACGTCGACTTCCGCGAAGAGCGCTGACCCCACCCCCTGCCCCCGCCCCCACCCCCACCCCCGCAAAGGACCAGCCCATGAAGCCCGGCATCCACCCCGCCTACGGCCCCGTCGTCTTCCGCGACAGCGCGAGCGGCACCGCGTTCCTCACCCGCTCCACCATGACCAGCCCGAAGACGATCGAGTGGGAGGACGGCCGGACGTACCCGGTCGTGGACGTGGAGATCTCCTCCGCGAGCCACCCCTTCTACACCGGCACCGCCCGCGTCATGGACACCGCCGGCCGCGTCGAACGCTTCGAGCGCCGCTACGGGGCCCGCTGATGGCGCGGGACCCCCGACTGCCCGTCGTCATCGTTGCCGGGATCCACGCCGATGCGCGCAGGGAGGTGGTGGACCGGCTCCTGCGGGCGGTCCCCGGCAGCGTCGCCCTCCATCACGAATTGACCGGCGCGGCGGACGGCACCGTCCGCCGACTGATCCGCGACGCCACCGGGCTCCTCTCCCAGGACGGCACCCCGCTGGTCAACGACTGCGCCTGCTGCGCACTGCGCGAGGACCTGGTCCCCGAGTTGGAGCGGTTGGCCGGAGCCGGCCTGACCCGGCTCGCCGTGGTCGAGCTGTGGGACTCGGTCGAGCCGAAGGCGATGGCGGAGGTCATCGCCGCGCACGGCGGAGAGGACGTCGTCCTCACCAATGTGATCACCGCCGTGGACCCCGCACTCGTGCTGCCGTACCTCGCCAACGGCGACGACCTCGCCGAAGCCGGCCTGGCCGCGGCGCCGACCGACCGGCGGACGGTGGGGGACACCTGGGCCCGTCAGCTGGAGTACGCGCCCGTCCTCGCCCTCGCCGACAGCGAGGAGGCCGACGACGAGGACCGCGCGCTGCTCCACCAGTTGCACCCCACCGCCCGCAAGGTGGCGGCCGATTCGGGCGAACTCGCCGAGGCGGCCTTCGCGGGCTTCGACGTCGAGGCCGCCGCGGCGGCGCAGCATCCCGCTTGCGCGCTGCTGCCCCAGGACGCAGACGACGCCGGTGTCACCACGCTGGTCTGGCATCGCCGACGTCCCTTCCACCCCCAGCGCCTGTACGAGGCGCTGGAGGACCTGTGCTGTGCGGCAGCCCGCAGCCGTGGCAGATTCTGGCTCGCCGACCGCCCCGACACCCTGCTCGCGTGGGACGCCGCGGGCGGAGCGCTGTGCGTGGAGAACGCCGGCCCCTGGCTGGCGTCACTGCCCGACGCGGCCTGGGAGATGGTCCCGCCGGTGCGCCGGGCCGCCGCAGCCCTGGACTGGCACCCCGAACACGGCGACTGCTGCCAACACCTGGTCTTCACCTCGCCCGGCCTCGACCGTGACGGACTCGAACGGCTCCTGGAGTCCTGTCTGCTCACCGACGCCGAGTACGAGGCGGGCCGGGACGGCTGGAAACACCTTCCCGCCGCCTTCGACTCCCTCCTGGACCCCGCCTGACACCCGGCCCGATTTCCCCCACTACCAAAGGAGAACCCTCATGGCACGCCGCCAGGACGCCCGCAAGCCCGTGAAGTCCCGTCCGAACCCGCTCGACAAGGCCGAGATCACGTACATCGACTACAAGGACACCGACCTGCTGCGCACGTTCGTCTCCGACCGCGGCAAGATCCGCAGCCGGCGCGTCACCCGCGTCACCGCCCAGCAGCAGCGCAAGCTCGCCGCCGCCGTCAAGAACGCCCGCGAGATGGCCCTGCTGCCGTACGCCGGCAGGTAGGAGCTCGCACACCGGACCCTGAACGGCCTTCCCGCCGTGGACAGGCTCGCCGACCGGATCGCGGACGCGCTGCCGGAAGGCCGCGCCCGCGCGGCGGTGCAGCGGCGGTCGGCCTTCCGGGTTCCGGCCGGGGCGTGGGTGCGGGTCGGCGCAGGAGCCGTACGGCAGCCGCCCGGCCAGGGCCATGACGAGCATGGGTGCGCAGCCCGGCAAATGGAGTCCGGCGGCCTGCCGGGCGGGCAGGGTGTCGCCGAGGGCGATGCCGATGGTGGCGAGGATCCGGAGCTTGAGGCCGCCGCGCAGGGTGCGGTCCGGAGGAGGTCGATCAGTCGCCGCACGGGAATCGCTCTCTTGTCGTGGTGATCCGCGAGGGCAGGGCGAAGGTGACGGTACCGGGGGCGAGTTCGCGGGCGTGGATGACGGCGGCGACGGAGACCGGGGCGGCGATGGTGAAGGTGATCCAGGCCCAGGTGTAGGTGTGCAGGCCCAGCGCGGCCGAGCCGTAGCCGTCGTCGTTGATGCGCGGCAGTACGTGCCGCAGCGAGACGAACGAGGACACGATCGCGACGAAGGCGGAGAAGGCGAAGCCGGTGGTGTGGTCGCGGGCGGTGATCTTCCCTGCGATCCGGCCCCGCGCGACGGCCCACCGAGCAAGACCTCTCAATGGAGTTCGGCCAGCAGTCCCTCCTCCCGGACCATCCGGCGCTCGGTGTCCAGGTCGAGGCCGCGCGCGAAGGCCCGGTAGAGGACGCCGGCCACCGGCAGGCCGACGAGGATCGAGCAGTCGACGCCGCCGAGGAGGTCGGCTGCGGGCCCGACGTAGAGGCCGGTGATCACCATGAACGGGGCCATGCACGCCAGACCGATCACGTAGGCGAGGTTTCCGCGCCAGCCCCACCGGCCGTAGATGCCGTCCGGGTTGAAGATCTCCCGGACGACGTACTGGCCGCGCCGCACGAGGAAGAAGTCGACCAGGTTGATGGCCGTCCAGGGAATGAAGAGGTACGTCAGCACGACCACCACGTTGGAGAAGAACCAGTTGAACCGGTCGATCCCGACGAGGGTGGAGACCGCGCCGACGGCGACGAGCATGATCCCGATCGTCGCCACGCGGATGCTCCGGGTCGGCTTGACCGGCCGGAACGAATCGACGATCGAGATCATGGTGAGGCTGCCGCCGTACTGGTTGATCGCCATGATGGACAGCAGCCCGACCAGCAGCACCACCACCGCGACCGTGCCGAATCCGCTGAACAGCCGGTCGGCGGCGAGCTTCAGCGCGGTCACCGGGTCGGTGCCCTCGGGGGCGCCGGCCGAGACGACGGCACCGAGGACGAACACCCACAGCCCCGAGACCGCGCTGGGCAGGTAGGTCCACCAGAAGGTGCTGCGGACGGAGACGTCGGGCCTGAGGTAGCGCGAGTAGTCCGAGACGTACGGCGCCCAGCCCAGCTGGAACCCCGCGACGAAGACGAACACCAGCATGAACGGCGCGGGTTCGAACGGCCCGGCCTGCCAGACACCGGCCGGCAGCCCCCCGCCGAAGAGGGCCGCCGCGGTGACCGCCGCGGTGACCACGACGAAGGGCCAGGTGAGCCACCTGTTCAACCGGTGGATCCAGTCGTAGCCGAACAGGGCGATCACGGCCGCGACCACCGCGGCGATCAGGTAGCCGGCCGCGTTGGGGATCCCGAAGAGCGTGTTCATGGCCTGGCCGGACAGCAGGGCGTCCGAGGTGTTGAAGGCCACGTAGTTGACCAGGGCGAACATCCACACCGTGAGCGCGGCCCCGAGATATCCGAACTGCGGCCGTGACTGAACCAGTTGGGGAAGTCCCAGCTGGGGCCCCTGGGCCGCGTGGAACGCCATGAAGAAGGTACCGAAGAGCGAGCCCAGCACGGTGGCGACCACCGTCCACACGAGTGAGGCCCCCATCGAGAGCGTCACGACCCCGGTCGCCAGACCGGTGAGGTTGAGACTGCCCACGAACCAGATCGCGCCCATGCTCGACGGCTTCCCGTGCCGCTCCTCCAGCGGCACCCAGTCGATCGAGTGCTGTTCGATGCCTGCCGGACGTACGTGGTGCCCGGCGCTCAAGGCGTCATTGCGCATGTGGTGGCCTTCTGTGTGCGGGGCGACGGCGGCCCCCTGGCTGCCCCGGATTCCTCGATCACGGGGCGGCGCCAACCTAGACCTGACTGAAAACTCAGTCAATGCCTCGGGTGGGAGGGTGGCGCCGTCCGGCCGGGCCGGCTGAGCGAGACCGCGGACGGCAGTCAAATGACTGATGCCAACCGGGTGACCGCGACGGCACAGTGGAGCTGCTCCGCGGGCGAGGCTCCGGAGCGATGTCCACGAAGAAGGAGATTCTGTTTCATGAAGCGCGTCACTCGGGCATCGGCGGCCCTCCTGCTGGCGGGAGCCGCGGCCACCGGAGCACTCACCGCGGGCACCGGTACGGCCTTCGCGGCGGCCAACGTCACCTACGTCAACGACTTGGTGCGCACCTACGACACGGGCGACAGCGCCGGCAACTGGAACGGGTGCAACAAGGGGAAGTACGAAGGCAACGTGCGTCTCGACCGCGTGCTTCCCCGGGATGCCGAGGAGTACTACTACTGCGCACCGGGGTACTTCGGGAACGGCGTCCAGCGGGTGAACCTCTGGCTCCGGCACCGGGCCTGACGGCTCACGGCGCCCGTGCGCGACCACCTCGCGCACGGGCTCGAAGCCGCCGGGATCCCGTGAACCGACGGCCTCTTCCCTGACCTGGCGGGCGTGGGCGGCGAGCGCGAGGGACCCCACCCGGCTGTCCGTACCGCCCCGTGCCCCCCGGAACGGGCTGACGCATGGCGCCGCGAGCCGATCTGGCACGGATTGCCACACCAGCGACGCTGACTGTTCGTCAGTTGATCACCTGAGTAACATCTTCAGATCTGAGGATCCACGCGCTACCGTCCCCGCCTTCGTCCAAGGAAGGACCACTCGCGTGAGATCCATTTCCCGTGTCATCAGCGCGTCCGCCGTCTCCCTGGCCCTCGCCGCCACGCTGGCTCCCATGACCGCCCACGCCGCGACCACCGCGCCCGCACAGGCCGCGTCCCGCACCGTGGCCCCCAGCCGCGTCGTCGCCGTCCCCGGTACCGTCAACTTCCGTGACCTCGGCGGCTACACCACCTACGACGGCAAGAGCACGAAGTGGGGCACCGTCTACCGCTCCGAGAGCCTCGCGAAGATCCCCGCCGACGGCACCACCGCGCTCGCCGGCCTCGGCCTCGGCAACGTGATCGACCTGCGCGTCGGCGCCGAGCGCTCCGCCGACGGTCTCGACAAGCTCCCGGCCGGGGTCACCTCGACCTCCCTCCCGGTCGACGACACCAACCTCTTCGCCTTCATCGGACAGGTCGTCCGCTCCGGCGACCCGGCGTACCAGGAGGCGCAGCTCGGCAACGGAGCCGCCGAGGCGCGCATGACCGCCCTCTACAAGGGGTTCGTGACGAACCCGGCGAACCGGGCCGCACTGGGAGCCGCGATCAAGAACGTCGCCAACTCGACGAAGCCGATCGGGTTCCACTGCTCCTCGGGCAAGGACCGCACCGGCGTCCTCGCGGACACGATCCTCCGCGCGGTCGGGGTGCCGGCCTCGACCTCCGAGCAGGACTACCTCCTGTCGAACCAGCTCCGCGCCGCGACCGACAAGGCCCTCCGCGACCAGGTCAAGGCCGCCGGGTACATGCAGAACCCCGACCTGCTGATCCCGCTCCAAGAGGTCCGCTCCAGCTACCTCACCGCGTTCCGGGACCAGGCCGTGACCTCGTACGGCAGCTTCGGCGACTTCCTCACCGACGGCCTCGGCCTGAGCGCGTCGGACCTGCTGAAGCTGCGCTCCCGCACCGTTTCCTGATGCAGCAGTCGTGAGGAAGGAGGCCCCGTTTCGCCCTCTTGCGGGAGCGGCGCGCGGGACGGCGTGGGCCATCACGCCGAACGCAGGACGCCTCCGCCGGCCGGCTCGCCGGGGGTGGGGGCCTTGCGCAGGAGTGCATCGGCCCCGAGCGGGGGGCGGCAGCGCGGCTCTCCACTGCCCCCGGTGTTCCTGGGCCGTTGGCGCTGGACAAGACCGGCCGCCACCAGCTCCGGCGGCAGGAGGTCCGGCTGGTCATACCACCGCCAGACCTCCTTTGCTCCGCTCCGTTCCGGGAAACGTCGGCGAGCCGGGCCGCACCGTCCCCGAGCGCGTATCAACGGCGAAGGACCGCCCACCGTGGGCACTGACCGCACCACGCCATCGTCGTCCGTCGCCAGGGCGAGAACCATGCTCCATGCCTCAGCGCCCGTGATCGGCGAAACAATGGATCCACGCACGCCCCCTGGTGAGGCCGACCGAGGCGCAGGGGCGACCGCGAGCCGTCGGCTAGGGTGCGCGGATGGCATTCGGACGGACATAGGCGGTTTCCGGCCGCCGTCGAGGCCTGCGAAGCGGCCGTACGGGCGCAGGACGCGAACGCGGCACAGCAGGCCTTGACGCAACTGACGCACGGTTTCGCAAAAGCGGCGGACAGCGACCTGAAGGCGGCCGGCCCCTGGCTCTCCGCCCAGCTGGCTGCCGTTGAACAACAGCTCGCGCAGCACCGGTTCGACAGCGCCGCCCGGTAGCCACGCGACAATCCGCCGTCCAAGCCCCGAATGAGCTTGGACGGCGGCTTCGTGTTTGGTCCCGCGAGTTTTACGAAGCCGCGGCCTCGGTATTCGAGCGGTGGGGATCAACAGTCAGCGGATTTGAGCCAGATCCAACCTGCAGCCAGAGATGCCGAAGTCAATGGCGTCATTGCGATAAGTGGCATTCCATCAGGGCCCATGACGGCTATCAGGAGCGCTGCGAGTCCAAGGGTGAGCAAGGCGCAGTACCCGATAATCCATCGAAGTAGCGCGTGGGCGATAGCGCGGGCTAGCTGGCGGATGTCTGAACAACCGCAGCGAGTTTTCGCACGGGACCAATAACATGGGGTATGCGAAGGGGGATTCGACCTCGTACGAGCAGCCGCAGGTAACACCCGGCGGTAGGACGGGGCTCATGTCTCCACCGTGCGGGCCGGCGGTCATTCGAGCGTGCCCAGTGCGGTGTCCGGGCGGCATTGAGGGCAGGCGGGAATGCCTTCGGCGAGGGCCCGCCGGGCGGTATCGGCGGTGGGCCGCCTTGCAGTGGGTGCGGGTGTCCCCGCAGGCGCCGGTGTGGACCCGCGCCGGGGGCCGGCCAGTGCCGATCCCGTGCGCGATCAGCCACTCCGGGCGATGCTGCCGGGGCTGACCGGCATCCTCCTGGCGGCGGCGCCGATCGGCGCCGGCACCGGGCTGATCACCACGCTCGGCTTCGCCGTGCTGACCGGGTTCCTTCCGGTGGCGGCGTTCCTGCACCGGTGCTCGGCGTCGTCCGTCGCCCAGGTGCGGACGAGGTTCTGAACGGCCGCGCATGCCTCGTCAGTTCTGGTGTCGCCGCTTCAGCACACGCCGGGCGATGAGCGCCGCGGCAAGGACGCCGAACGCGATGAGCGCATAGAGCTGGTAGCGGGTGATCTCGTCGTAGAGGGTGGTGATGTGGGTGCCGGCGACGTAGGCCAGCGTCGCCCACAGGCCCACCCACAGTGCGGCGCCGAGCGTGTTGAAGGCGAGGAAGCGGAGCCAGGGCATGCCGCTGGTCCCGGCGATGATGCCGTTGGCCTGGCGCAGCCCCTCGATGAACCGGGCCACCATGACGATTCCGCCGCCGTGACGTCTGAAGAACAGCTCCGCCTTGTGGAAGCGCTCGGGAGTGAGGAAGACGTAGCGGCCCCATCGGTGGACGAAGGCCCGGCCACCGGAGCGGCCGATCAGGTAGCCGACGTTGTCCCCGGCGACGGCCGCGACGAAAGCGATCAGGGCGACGGCCACGATGTTCAGCCGGCCGGCCCCCGCATAGATCCCCGCGGCGATCAGGATCGTCTCGCCCGGGGCGGGGACGCCGAAGTCCTCCACGAAAACCACGACACCAACGGCCCAGTACCCGTAATGGCCGAGCAACGGGGCGAGGTGGGCCAGCGGGCCTGGCAGGGGCGGCGCCATACCTGCACTGTACGCCGCGCTCCTGACCGGCACGCCGCTCGGCGGGGCGGGGCGGGGCGGGGCAGGGCGAGGACGACGGCGCTCCCGCGCCCGGTTCTGCAACTGCCCGACACGGGCCAACGACACGGAGTCCCGATGGCCTCCGGTGGCCTGGGAGCCAGAGCTCAGCCTGCCTCTGCCCAGCGCCGATGCGCTGGGCGGCGCGGTCAGGGCGTGACCGTGGGTGGTGTCACGCTTTGGCGGGCAGGTCCGACTCGCGCCCGACGCGGGTATCGGCCGTGGCGGATTAGGGGCAGTGGGTCGTGGAGCGTTCGGAGAAGGCCAGCGACGCGCCGGCGAGATACAGGCGCCACACTCGGGCGGTCGACGTTCCGACGAGGGCCTCGATGTCGCTCCAGCGCCGTTCGGGAGCTTCCCCGGCCTCACACGCCCTGCAGGGCACGCTCCTCGCGGCTACCGGCCACCTCCGGGCCGACATCCGGTCGGGCTGGCAGAGCATCGCCGGTACGTGAGGATCCTCGATTCGGCACGGCCCCACGTGGTGTACGAACGGGAACGGGGTAGACGCGTCACAAGAGAGGTCGGCCGTCGGCAGCCGGGCGTCGCCCCGCGGTCGAGTCGTTGCATGGCCGGCCGTGCCAACACCCCAGATGCCACCACGGCCGTGGACGGCCCGGTGAAGGGTGGCGTCGGCAAGGACGGACCATGAAAGCGGCAGTGTACGAAGGACCGCGGACGGTGACGGTCAAGGACGTCCCCGATGCGAAGATCGAACACCCCAGCGACATCCTGGTGAAGATCACCACCACCAACATATGCGGCTCCGACCTGCACATGTACGAAGGCCGGACCTCCTTCGAAACGGGCCGGACCCTCGGCCACGAGAACCTCGGACAGGTCGTCGAGGTCGGCAAGGCCGTCAGCAAGGTTCAGGTCGGCGACTGGGTGGTCCTCCCCTTCAACATCGCCTGCGGCTTCTGCAAACAGTGCGAGCAGGGCCTCACGAACTACTGCCTGACCATGCAGCCCAAGCCGGACATGGCCGGCGCCGCCTACGGCTTCGCCGAGATGGGCCCGTACCAGGGCGGCCAGGCCGAGCTGCTGCGCGTCCCGTACGGCGACTTCAATGCCCTGCGCCTGGGCGAGGACGCAGCCGAGCGGCAACTCGACTACGTGATGCTGGCCGACATCTTCCCCACCGGCTACCACGCCACCGAAATGGCGGGCGTCAAGCCCGGGGACCAGACGATCGTCTACGGAGCGGGCCCGGTCGGCCTCATGGCCGCCTACTCCGCACTCCTCAAGGGCGCCGGCCGCGTCTGGGTCGCCGACCACCAGCCCGACCGCCTCCGCCTCGCCGAACAGATCGGCGCCATCGCCATCAACACCGCCGAGCAGGACCCGGCCGAAGTCGTCAAGGACGCGACCCTGGGCCTTGGCGCGGACAACGGCTGCGAATGCGTCGGCTACCAGGCCCACGACCCGCAGGGCGAGGAGGACGCGACCCTGACCATGAACGGGCTCATCGACTCGGTCCGGTTCACCGGTGGCATCGGCGTGGTCGGTGTGTTCCTGCCCGAGGACCCGGGCGGCGCCGAGGCACAGGGTGAGCTCGAAGCCCAGGGGAAGGTACCTCTGGACTTCGGCATGCTCTGGTTCAAAGGCCAGCGGATCGGCACCGGCCAAGCGCCGGTCAAGCGCTACAACCGCGCCCTGCGCGACCTGATCGCCGGCGGCAGGGCCGAGCCGAGCTTCCTCGTCTCCCACGAACTCGACCTCGACGAGGCCTCATCGGCGTACGAGCACTTCGACAACCGAGACGACGGCTGGACGAAGGTCGTCCTCCACCCCAACGGCAGCAGCCGGAACACGAACGGATCCTCCCGCCACACACTGCAGGAACTGCGCCAAGAAGCGAAGGCACAGGGCATCGAAGGCCGCTCCCACATGAACAAGCAGCAGCTGGAACGGGCACTCAAGCGTTGAGCACCGCAGGCCGGTGGTACGCGGTGCCGTGGTCAGGCGGCGGCTGGGCATGGACGGTACGGGGGTTTCATAGTCGGCGCATTTCGACCGCGCCGGTCCTCTCGGCGCTGCGCAGGGCGTGGGTCCCCTGCCTGCCGCGGTGGCCGGTGAGGTGGGCACGACCAGCCCTGCCTGGACCGCTCCGAGGTGGGCGGTCCGCCAGGCAGCCGTCCGCAACCCGACAGCGAGCACCGAACCCGGAGTCGTCCTCATCGCCCTCGCGGGCTTGTCCGCCTTCTTCCGCCGGGCCGGGGCGGGTCCCGGGCCGGGCCCGGCGGGGCCGCTGGGCCTCTGGAGGAAGATCAGTGGCATGCTCGTCCTGATCGGGACGGGTCAACTCGGCCACTGGCCGACCAACGAGGGGTTCGCCGGTTTCCCGGAGGCAGTCCGGTGGCTCCCCGCCGCGCTCGCGGGCACGTGCGGCCGTCCTGTTAGGGCTGGCCGTGCGGATGTTCGTTCCTGCGGGCCGGCGTGCCGCCAGCGCGCCCCCCGTTGCCGGTCCTGCTCGTGAACGTGATCACGTACGTCTCGTCGGTGCGCCACGGAGCGATGACGCAACGGGTGGACGCCGCCCTTGTGTGACGGGTCGGCCGGACCGCCTGGAGGTGGGCGCATCGTTCCTGCGGTGAATCCGCTCGGCCGGCGGGGTGAGTGGCCGGCTGTGGGGCCGCTGTGGCGGTGGTCGGGGCGGTATCACCGGGTGGTGATCAAGAACTCTTTCCGCGGCTTTGCCGCCACCGCCCTGGCTTTCACCGCTCTCTCGCTGTCCTTGCCCGCTGCTGAAGCGCACGCCGTCGCGGCGGCGAACATCGTCATCATCGACGGCTACACCAAGACGGTGAAGGAGTCGGCGGGGACGCCCGTGGAGTGCCCGGAGTACCAGGTCATGCTGGGCCGTTCGCATTCCGGTGACGAGAACGGCAACACCACGTACTACTGCGGCTTCATCCTCGTCAACAACGAGATCGTCAATGTGGAGGGGTCGACTTGGACGGGGTCCCAGAGGGAGAGCGACTCGCTGTTCACGGCGCCGTCCGACCAGGCCATGGTCGGCCGGGTCCACTCCGGTGACGAGAACGGCCAGACCAGGCACGCGAACGCGGCCATGACGTGGGAGGGGCGGACGGTCGAGCTGACCTCGTACCGCTGGACCGAGGGCATGAAGGAGAGCAGCAGCTACTCCAAGGCGGGCCCTGGCGAGATCATGGTCGGCCGGCAGCACAAGGGCGACGAGAACGGCACGACCTGGTACCGGTACGCCAAGGTCACCCTCGGCTGACAGACCGGCCCCAGGCCAGGGTCCCGGAACAGGGGCCGGCCTGCGGCTGACACCGGTCCCGTGGGGCCGACGGCCGCCTCGCTAGTGCCGGCCGGGCCCGGTGGCGCCCCGCACCGGTTCCACCTGGACGACCCGTGGTTGTCGCTGGCCGAGGACGCGGCGGGCGAGGACTCGGTGTCGGGGTGGTCCACCGACGCCGACGTGGACGCGTTGGCCGAGCTGGCGGCCGGGGGGTCGGGTGTGTCCGGTTGGCGGCGCCGGGCACGGGGCCGTCGGCGATGCCGGGGGAGGTGCGCGTGGCCGAGCGGTTCCGGTCGGGGTTGGGCGGCCTGCGGGTGACGCCGGCGTGGCCGGCCGGTCCGATGGGCGCCGCCGCGGGGTGGCTGATGGTCGGCTTCACTTCGTGGCCTGCAGGGCGCGGTGGGCGGTGGTGCGGAGGTGGTCGAGGACGTGGGGGTCGGCATCGAGGGTGTAGTCGGTGTCGAGGCTGGCCAGGGTTTGCACGACGTGGGTCAGGTGGTCGGCGGAGGCGTCGACGCGGCAGGTTGTCTGGTCGATGGGGTGGATGCGGGTGGCCAGGCCCCGGGTGCGAGCGAGGATGTGGTCGGCGGAGGCGTGGACGGTGGCGATGGCGCGGTAGCGGGTGGGGGCGGCCGAGATGCGGTGCGCGACGAACCGGGCGGGGTCGGTGCCGGGGATCGCGCGTGGGGGGACGCGCCTGCCGGTGGTGGTGGGGTGGGTGAGGCGGTCCAGGCGGAAGATCCGCCAGTCGTTCTTGCCTGAGTCGTGGGCCAGGAGGTACCAGAGGTCGCCTGAGGCGACGGGGTGGTGCGGCTCGACGCGTCTCGGCGTGGTGGTGCCGTTGCGGGTGGTGTAGTCGAAGGTGAGGATCTCGTGGTCGCGGCAGGCGACGGCGAGGGTTGCCAGGAGGGCGGGGTCGGCGCGTGGCCCGCGGCTGTCCCAGGTGATGCCGGCGAGTGAGGTTTCCAGGGCGGTGACCTGGCTGCGCAGGCGGCGGGGCATGACCTGCTGGAGCTTGGCCAGGGCGCGCAGGGCGGTTTCTTCGATCCCGGTCAGTCCGCCGGCGGCGGTGTGCAGGGCGACGGCGATGGCAACGGCTTCCTCGTCGTCGAGGAGGAGGGGCGGCAGGTCCGCGCCGGGGGCCAGGCGGTAGCCGCCGGTGTGCCCGCGGGAGCTGTGGACGGGGTAGCCCATCTCGCGTAGCCGGTCGACGTCGCGGCGGACCGTGCGCACGGTGACCGAGAGGCGTTCGGCCAGGTCGGCGCCCGACCATTCGCGGCGGGTCTGCAGCAGGGACAACAGCCGCAGCGCGCGGGCGGTCATGTCGCTCGTCATGAATTCCACTGTGCACGGGTCAAAGGACACCTGCTGTCCTGAAGTCCTCCTACTGTGGAGCCGTCCACCCGATCAAAACAGGAGGATTCAGTGAAAATCGCCATTCTGGGTACCGGTGGCGGGGCCCGCGCCCACATCGCCAAGCTCGCCGAGCTGGGCCACGAGGTCCACGTCGGTACGCGTAACCCGAAGGCCACGCTGGCCCGCACCGAGCCGGACATGGTCGGCACCCCGCCGTTCGGCCCGTGGCTGGCCGAGCACCCGGGCGTCGAACTGCACAGCTTCGGTCACGCCGCCGCCCGCGGGGAGCTGATCGTCAGCGGCATCGACGGCCACAACGCGGTGAGCGCCCTGTCCGCCATCGCCGGGCAGCTGGCGGGCAAGACGCTCATCGACTACGCGGTGCCGTACCTCTACAACCCTGACATCGAGCACCCGTGGCCCACCCCGTGGGGCGTGATGCCCACGCTCGACCCGTGCGACAGCGACAGCCTCGCCGAACAGATCCAGCGGGCCCTGCCCGACACCAAGGTCGTCAAGGCATTCGTCACCCAGGAGCAGACCACCGTGGTCAACCCCGGTGCCATCGGCGGCGGTGACCACACCATGTTCATCGCCGGCGAGCACGCCGACGCCAAGCAGCAGGCCCTTGACCTGCTCAAGGCGTACGGCTGGAGCGACGTTCTCGACCTCGGCCCGCTGGTCGCCGCCCGCGGCATGGAGATGTACGCCCACATGCACTCGGCCATCGGCTTCGCCCTCGGCTTCGGCACCCACTTCGGCATCAAAGTCGTCCGCTGAACCACCGGTAAGGAAGCATCTCCATGACCAGCCACACCCGCGCACCCCTGTCCGGCAAGATCATGTGCCACGCGATGTGGGCGCCCGACGGCAGGCAACTCGCCGACTTCTACGCCACCGCCCTGGGCACCACCGTGACCCAGACCTTCCCGGGCGAGGACGGCGTCGAGACCGCCTTCGCCCTCCACGTCAACGGGGCCATGTACCTCTTCTACACCTCCCCCTCCCACACCGCCCCCGACTGGCCCAAGCAGGACCTGCCCTTCCACATGGACCTGACGTTCAAGGACGTCGAGGCAGCCGAGAAGCAACTGGTCGAAATGGGAGCCACCAAGCCCGACCACCAGCCCGGCGGAAAGCACTGGACCGTGCTTCTGGACCCGTCCGGTCAGCCCTTCTGCATCCACGCCAGGTGCTGACCTCATCCCTCCTTCCCTACCCGGAAAACGGCCCTGTCGCGCATCACCCGCCACCGAGCGCCTCGGCCCGCCGGCCGGTCCCGCGCCCCTTCGACCGCCCGGCCAGTACGTCGGCACCGACCGATCTTCGCTACTGGTGACGGAGAAGCTGCCGAGTGAGCATCTGTGACAAACCGCGCGTCACACTGGTGACAGCCGGGCTGCTTCGCTCGTTCTCCTTCGCCAGCTCAACCGGCTCAGCCGGTGACAACAACCGAGCTTCGGCTCAACTCCGCCGAGGACGTCGCGTTCCTGGAGGTGGTCCGCCCTGCGGAGGACTGCCGGGCGGTGCGCATGGTCGCGGCGGGCCGCTGCTCCCCCCTCGCCACCCTCGAATCCGTCGCACCGGGCGGGGAGCGGGTGTTGTTGGCGGGGGTGGCGCGGATCGAGGGGGTGGGTCGGGCCGCCGTGGTGAACTGGCGCCGCCGACCGGACGACTGCCCCGCCCCGGTGGCGGGTACGGACGTCCACCCGCAGTTCGAGGCCCGCGCTTCGTCACCTGGCTCCGGGCCCACGACAAGATCGGCGTTCCTGTGGGGCCGACGGTCGCCTACCTGACGCTGGTCGGGACCGGCGGCGCCGCGCACTGTCCGCCTGGATGACCCGCACCTGCTCCTGGCCGACGATGTGGCCGGCGAGGACGAGTTGTCCGGCTGGGCCGCCGACGTGGACGCCGACGCGCTGGCCGCTCTGGCGGGGGCCACGGTGTCGCGGCTGACGGCGCCCGGCGCGGGCCCGTGCGCGGTGCTCGGCGGGAGCCTGGTGGGCACGGTCCTGTTGCGCCGTCTGCGGCGGGTCCCCGGCTGTCCCTGATCCAGGCCGTCGGGTCTTGATCGGGTGCTACTGCACCCGCTGGTGCCCGTTCCCGCTCCACCACCGGTAATTGTCGCCGCGGCGCCGGCCAGCCGGCGCGCGGCGGAGTCCCTGGGACGGCCCGCCTTCGCTGACGAACCGGCGGGCGGCGATGCGCGCCGGCGGCGAGGTCGCTGCTCAGAGGCCGAGGGCCAGCAGGATCGTGACCGCCGGGGGGACGGGGGCGACCCACCCCGCCCAGCGGGCCACCGGCGCCAGGGTGGGGCGGCGCCTGCACAGCCAGAAGAACACGGCGAGCAGGGGAGTAGCTGTCCAGGACCCGAACCAGCAGACCGTGACGACCGCCACGGTCTGAGGATGGACCTCCGCAGCCATCCCGGCCAGAGCTCCGAAGACGAACGCCACCGGGATCAGGGCCACCGCCAAGGTCGTGGCCCACATCAACACCACGTCGATGGCAGGGGTCGCGGCCGGGCGTTCGGCGCTCAGGGAGGGAGTCGTCTCGTGCACGGGTACAGCCAACCGGCTCCGGCGCCGGTTCGCATGCGTGGGCGTACTCAGGGGAGGGGGTCTTCCTACTCATCCTGCCCTGGGCCTCGGTCACCCGGCTTCGGGCTTAGCGAGGTAGAGCAGAGCGTGCCGGCGGCCAGGCCACGCAGCGTCCGCCCGACCGACATGAACCTCGGCTGTGATCTCCGAACGCTGTTCGGGTCCGCCGCCGAGGAACCCCTCCAGCTCGAAGATGATGTCGTCGAGGTCCTCTTCCACCTCAGCAGTGCGTGCGGTGATGGCGAAGTGGAGGACGATCGCGTCCGGTCGAGGCTCTACCGCGATACCGCGAAGGTGTGGCCCGATGAGTCCCAACGCCGCTTGACCTGTTTGGTTGAGCAGGTAGTTCCTCCGCAACAGGCCGCGCTCTTCGTCCGCTGTGAGGTGCGGGTTGTAGTACTGCCCGGCGGGGTGATCTACATACGTAGGGTACCGACCCCGTCGACACGGCCCCACGTCGAGCCTTCGCCCGTGTCCGGCGATGCCCGCGGGCGGTGACGGCGGCGCCGAGGGATCAGGCCAGGCGTCCGTGGACACGGGAGAGGCCTACGGCCAGGACGGCGAGGGCTTCCGCAGCCGCTCCAGGCGTTCGATCGCGGGCAGGGCCTGCTGGGCCTGCTGGGCGTGCGGTGTGCGGAGGACCGCCTCGAGGTCGGCGGCTGCTTGCGCGGCGACGAGGCGGTCGGTAGGGGTCGCAACCCACGACTGGTCGTGGATCTCCTGCTCGGCTCCCTGAGCCAGGATTTCGATCATCCTTCGCGGCTTCATCCGGTCACCCTAAGGCTTGTCCCGCAAACTTCCTGCTCAGAGCCTGATGGCATGATCTAGGCGTGATCAGTGAACCCGACCAGCTTGGCGCAATGCGGTACGTCCTGTTTGACGTCGATGGCACGTTGATCGACGCCGTGGACAACCAACGCCTGGTCTGGCGTACCTGGGCAGAGCGGTATGGACTGGACCCTGATGAGGTCTACCGAGTGGCGCTGCGGACGAGGCCGATGGAGACGTTCACGCAGGTTGCCCCGGGCCGGGATCCCCGGGAGTGCCTGGCCGCACTGCATGAGTTGGAGGACGAGGACGTTCGTTCCGGCACGTATGCGGCCTTCGATGGTGCCTCGGAGCTGCTGAATGCCCTGCAGCCCGGGGCCTGGGCGCTGGTGACGTCGAACTACGAGCACCGGGTACGTGGACGTTTCGCGCGAACGGGCCTGCCGGTCCCGAAGGTTGTCGTGGATGCGGCCGCTGTAGCGGAAGGCAAGCCGTCGCCGGTGCCGTATCTGCAGGCAGCCGCGCAACTTGGCGCCCAACCGGAGGACTGTCTGGTCATCGAGGACGCCCCCTCCGGGGTGCAGTCCGGGCTGCGGGCCGGGATGACGGTGTGGGGTGTCAACACTCCCGCGGCGGTGGAGGGCGTGCATCGTCATTTCGGCAGCCTGCGCGAAGCAGTCGATGACATCCTCGCCTTCACGTCCGGACCTCGGCCTCACAGGTCGAAGGGGGGAGCCACGGTGGAATGATCTTGCGGGGGCTGGTGTGATCACGGCGTCGGAGTCGTCTTGGATACTCCCCTTCACCGGGATGAGCCCGCGCCAGTTCACGAAACTGGTGACGGCGCTGCGATGAGCGGGGTCGGTACCACCCGCCGAGGCAGGCCGTGGAGCCTTCCGCTAGCGGACAGGAAGCTACTGGTTACGGCGTACCGGCGCACGAATTTGACGATGCGCCAGCTTGAACCGCTGTTCGGTATCTCCAAGTGCGCTGCCGACCGCATCATCGACCACCTCGGTCCGCTCCTGGCGCTCCAGCCCCGGCGCCGCTTCACCAAAGACGCCGTCCTCATCGCGGACGGCGCCTTGGTCCCCACCCGCGACCACGCGATCGCCGAGCAGTCCAAGAACTACAGGTACTCCACCAACCACCAGGTTGTCATTGACGCCGACACCCGCCGGGTCGTCGTGGTCGGCCGGCCCTGCCGGGCAACCGCAACGACTGCAAGGCGTGGGAGCAATCCGGGGCCAAAGCCGCCGTCGGAAGAACGATGACGATCGCCGATGGCGGCTATCCGGGAACCGGGCTTGTCATGCCCCACCGGCGCAGCAAGGGCGAGGGAGGAGGAGCTCCCCGGCTGGAAGCAGGAGCACAACCGCTCACACAAGCAGGTCCGTGCCCGAGTCGAGCACGCCTTCGCCCGCATGAAGACCTGGAAGATCCTCCGCGGCTGTCGCCTCAAGGTCAATGGTGTCCATCACGCGCGAGAGGTCACTTTTTTCCAATTCAAGTCCGAAGGTCGGCCGGTAGGCTCCGGAGCGTCACGGGGAGTGGATACGGCAAAACATGGAGTGTTGTCCTGCTATAGAAAGTGCAGACGCCGGGCGGGAAGGGACCGTACTGTGACGATGAGTCGTCAGGCCTTACGTGAAATAGTCCGGAATGCGAGAAAAGCCTATGAGGCGGGTGACGAGACCTTCGTAGCTGGAATCAGCCTCAATTCCTACAGTGCGACACATCGTGAATCCATGATGAAAAGCCTGTACCAGGTCGTTAAGGGGGTGCAGGCCGAGGGCTGGTTACATGTGGACACAAAAACCCTTGTGGCAAGCTGCATATTGCTTTTAGTACGTGCGTAATGAGGAAAGTACAACCGAGATGGGTCGACGGGAAGGACACCCGAAGGCGAGGGGCAGGAACGCAGCGGGCGCCCGGTCGGCTCATGGGATCAGGTCGGTGTGTGGGTGCTCGGCGGAGGTCGGGCAGGTGTAGATCTGTACGTTGTCCGTGCTGTCTACCTCTACCCTCGTCGGCTGAGAAGGAGCCTGGCCCGCGAAGTTCAGCGTGCCGGTCTGGTGGGGTCGCGGATGTCGAAGAGGGAGAGCGCGCCGGTCATCTCCATCAGCCGGTGCAGCTGGTGGGGGAGCGGGCCCTGCAGGGCCAGCGGGCGGATGTGGAGCAGCCGGATCAAGGCGTTGAGGAAGCTGGAGTCGGCGAACGACACCTGCCTGACGTCCACGACCAGGAGGCCGACCGGGGCGTCCAGACGGTTTCAGCTGGTCGGGACGGGTGCCTGGACCACCTGCGGGGGGGTGCCCCTATGTGTTTGGTCAAGGTCGAGGGCCAGTAGGTTCGTGTGGTCGAGGACGGGGTCGAGCCGTAGGGGTGTGCATGGGTGATA
>NZ_JBHVUQ010000022.1:0-63753 GCF_042884105.1 Streptomyces sp. NPDC058157 | reverse complement strand
CCGATGGGCCGTCCGCGAGCTCGCGGACGGCCCATCGGCACGTGTAAACGGAATCAGCGGGCGGCGGGCTCAGGCGTAGACGGGGCCCGTGAACTTCTCGCCCGGGCCCTGGCCCGGCTCGTCCGGCACGAGGGAGGCCTCGCGGAAGGCCAGCTGGAGCGACTTCAGGCCGTCGCGCAGCGGGGCCGCGTGGAAGGAGCTGATCTCGGTGGCGCTGGCGGAGACCAGGCCGGCCAGGGCGGTGATCAGCTTGCGGGCCTCGTCGAGGTCCTTGTGCTCGGAGTCCGGCTTGTCCAGGCCCAGGTTGACCGCCGCGGCGCTCAGCAGGTGGACGGCCACCGTGGTGATGACCTCGACGGCCGGGACGTCCGCGATGTCGCGGGTCATCTCGTCGTAGTCGGGAGGGGTGGAATCGGAGGGCGTCGCGTCAGTCATGCGCTCCACGATAGGTCGTGCGGCGGCCTTGCTTTGCGTGGGGTAGTATGGACATCGACCGGCCGGACACCTGTGTGCCCGGCCCACAAGTGGAGGCTCCGATCTCCCACCCGACCACCCTCCGGGGCGGCGGGTCATCCGGTCAGGCGGTATCCATCGTTCCGTACGGACGATGGAAGGCCGCCGAGTTGCGCCCCGCGGTTTGCACGCGGCGGTGCTCCGGTTGTTTTGGAGCCCCTGCCTGTGCCCGGCGGGGCATTTTTCATTCTCCGCCGCGGTTGAGGTCTGACGACACAAAGACGTCAGCGGTTGTCTGCCAGACAGCCGTGTGGTGCTACCGAGGAGGATCCATCAGCACCGAGCCCCGCATCAACGATCGGATTCGCGTCCCTGAGGTGCGACTCGTCGGTCCCAGCGGCGAACAGGTGGGCATTGTTCCGCTTGCGAAGGCGCTTGAGCTCGCGCAGGAGTACGACCTGGACCTGGTCGAGGTCGCGGCCTCCGCTCGCCCGCCGGTCTGCAAGCTCATGGACTACGGCAAGTTCAAGTACGAGTCGGCCATGAAGGCCCGTGAGGCGCGCAAGAACCAGGCGCACACGGTCATCAAGGAGATGAAGCTCCGGCCGAAGATCGACCCGCACGACTATGACACCAAGAAGGGTCACGTCGTTCGGTTCCTCAAGCAGGGCGACAAGGTCAAGATCACGATCATGTTCCGTGGTCGCGAGCAGTCCCGGCCGGAGCTCGGCTACCGACTGCTGCAGCGTCTCGCTTCGGACGTCGAGGACCTCGGGTTCATCGAGTCGAACCCGAAGCAGGACGGCCGCAACATGATCATGGTTCTCGGTCCGCACAAGAAGAAGACCGAGGCGATGGCCGAAGCCCGCGAGGCCCAGGCCGCGCGCAAGGCCGAGCGTCTGGGCGGTACCGCCGAGGCCGCTCCGGCCGACGCCGACGCCGCCGAGGCTGACGCCGCCGAGGCCGCCCCGGCCGCCGAGGTCGAGGCCGACGGCTCCGCCGAGGCCTGATCCCGGGACACACGTTCCGGATCACCCAACAACATGACGCTCCCGCTAGCCGGTCCCCGGACCGGCGGGAGCGCCACCGACGAGGAGATAACGGCGCCATGCCGAAGAACAAGACGCACAGCGGTACCAAGAAGCGCTTCAAGGTCACCGGCTCCGGCAAGGTGCTCCGCGAGCGCGCCGGCAAGCGCCACCTGCTCGAGCACAAGTCGTCCCGCGTCACCCGTCGCCTCACCGGCAACGCGGAGATGGCTCCCGGCGACGCCGCGAAGATCAAGAAGCTTCTCGGCATCTGACGTCCCCGCTCCCGTGCCGGGAGCGGATGAACGTCGAGACCGGGACCCCATCGAATTTCGGGCCGTGTGAAGACACCCACGGCCCCGCTACAAGGAGTAAAAAGTGGCACGCGTCAAGCGGGCAGTAAACGCCCACAAGAAGCGCCGGGCGATCCTCGAGGCGGCCTCCGGCTACCGCGGTCAGCGTTCGCGCCTGTACCGCAAGGCCAAGGAGCAGGTCACCCACTCGCTGGTCTACAACTTCAACGACCGCAAGAAGCGCAAGGGCGACTTCCGTCAGCTGTGGATCCAGCGCATCAACGCCGCTGCCCGCCAGAACGGCATGACGTACAACCGCCTCATCCAGGGTCTGAAGGCCGCCAACATCGAGGTGGACCGCAAGATGCTGGCCGAGCTGGCCGTCAACGACGCCAACGCGTTCGCCGCGCTCGTCGAGGTCGCGCAGAAGGCCCTCCCGGCCGACGTGAACGCGCCCAAGGCCGCCGCGTAAGGCATTCGCCGGCCCGATGGACTGGGGCCGGCACCCACGGACCCGCAGGCGCTCGCCTGCGGGTCCGTGTGCGTTCGCCCCGCCCCGCACGGCCCCGGCCGCGCACCGGACCACCCGAGAGAGAACCCTGAGAGCATGCCCACCCCCGCCGAGCTGATCTCCCCCCGATCCCCGCGGGTGGCCGCCGCACGGCGGCTGGCGCGGCGCAACTTCCGCACCAAGGAGCGCCGGTTCCTCGCCGAGGGCCCCCAGGCCGTCCGCGAGGCGGTCGAGCACCGCGGCTCCCAGGGCGCGACCCTGATCGAGCTGTTCGCCACCGTCGAGGCCGCCGAGCGCTACGCCGACATCGTCGAGGCGGCCCTGCTGAGTGGGGCGCGCGTGCACCACGCCTCGGACGAGGTGCTCGCGGAGGTCTCGCAGACCGTCACCCCGCAGGGGCTCGTCGGCGTCTGCCACTTCCTGGACTCCCCCTTCGAGGAGATCCTCCGGTCCGGGCCCAAGCTGGTCGCCGTCCTCGCGCACGTCCGCGACCCCGGGAACGCCGGCACGGTCCTGCGCTGCGCGGACGCCGCCGGCGCCGACGCGGTGGTGCTGACCGACGCCTCCGTCGACCTCTACAACCCCAAGTCCGTCCGCGCCTCCGTGGGCTCCCTCTTCCACCTCCCGGTGGCCGTCGGAGTCCCCGTCGAGCAGGCCGTGGCGGGGCTGCGGGCGGCGGGCGTACGGATCCTCGCGGCCGACGGGGCCGGGCAGGACGACCTCGACGCCGAGCTGGACGCCGGCACCATGGGCGGCCCCTCGGCCTGGGTCTTCGGCAACGAGGCCTGGGGCCTGCCCGAGGAGACCAGGGCGCTCGCGGACGCCGTCGTGCGCGTCCCGATCCACGGCAAGGCCGAGAGCCTGAACCTCGCCACCGCCGCCGCCGTGTGCCTCTACGCGTCCGCGCGTGCACAGCGGGCGCCCGGAGGGTGCCGCTCCGTGACCCCCAGCTAGTAATGTGGCCGTCCGGGGGCCCACTGAGCTACCCGGAGATGTGGGGTACGGGGACATGACCGTCGGCACGAACAGCTCGCCGGTGACCGGGGCGGCCGCGGAGCGGTTCCGGGACACCCCGGACGGGGCCTTCGCCCTCGACCCCGACGCGCTGCCGGACGGGCTGGTCGTCGCCGACCACACCGGACACGTCGTCTGCTTCAACCGGGCCGCCTCCAGGATCACCGCCATCACGGCCGCCCAGGCCCTCGGCGCCCGCATCGAGCGGGCGCTCCCGCTGGAGGACCTGGAGGGCCGCCGGTGGTGGACGCTGACCGACCCCTACGGCGGCCTCGCCACCCGGCGCGGCCAGCCCGAGCGGAACCTGCTGCTGCCCGGCGGCCGGGAGGTGCTGGTCTCCGCCGCCTACGTGCGCACCCACCCCACCGGCCCCCTCAGCCGCCTCGTGGTCACCCTGCGCGGCACCGAGGCCCGCCGCCGCACCGAGCGCAGCCACGCCGAGCTGATCGCCACCGTCGCGCACGAGCTCCGCTCCCCGCTGACCTCCGTCAAGGGGTTCACGGCGACCCTGCTCGCCAAATGGGAGCGGTTCACCGACGACCAGAAGCGGCTGATGCTGGAGACGGTCGACGCCGACGCCAACCGCGTCACCCGGCTGATCGCGGAACTCCTCGACATCTCCCGCATCGACTCCGGCCGCCTGGAGGTGCGCCGGCAGCCCGTGGACATCGCCGCGGCCGTCGGCCGGCACGTCCAGGCCCTCACCGCGAACGGCCAGGCCCCCGAGCGGTTCCTCGTACGGGTCAGCCGCCCGCTGCCCGACCTGTGGGCCGACCCGGACAAGATCGACCAGATCCTGGGCAACCTCCTCGAAAATGCGGTGCGGCACGGCGACGGAACGGTCACCATCGACGTAGCGCCGCACGAGAAGGGAACAGCCGTCACCGTGACCGACGAAGGCCCCGGGATCCCCGAGGAGTCGATGGCCCGCGTCTTCACCCGCTTCTGGCGGGGGAGTAAGCGCGGCGGCACCGGCCTGGGCCTGTACATCGTCAAGGGCATCGTGGAGGCCCACGGCGGCACCATCACCGTCGGGCGCGGACCCGGCGGCGGCGCGGAGTTCCGATTTATGCTGCCCGTGAGCGCGCCGGCCTACCTCACCCAGTAACCCTGCGGAGAGTCTCGCCAGGCGGCCCACGGGCTTCCTCACCCCCGGCGGCCCTTAGACTCGTCCTTTGGCACCTTTGTGTCCTTGTGCCGATCACACCGATCAGCGATCGAGTCGTGCGCGTCGTGCGGGGACCCACCAGCCAGCCATCGGAAGTACGGGAAGAGATGTCGGCACCGAACAAGTCGTACGACCCTGTCGAGGTCGAGGCACTGAAACCGGAAGAGATCGAGCGCATGCGGGACGAGGCGCTCGCCGCCTTCGCGTCCGCCGGCGACCTCGACGAGCTCCGCGAGGCGAAGACCGCGCACATGGGCGACCGCTCGCCCCTCGCGCTCGCCAACCGCGAGATCGGCGCCCTGCCGCCCCAGGCCAAGGCCGAGGCGGGCAAGCGCGTCGGACAGGCCCGCGGCGCCGTGAACAAGGCCTTCGGGGCCCGCACGGTGGCCCTGGAGGCCGAGCGCGACGAGCGGGTGCTGGTCGAGGAGGCGGTGGACGTCACGCTGCCCTACGACCGCGTGCCCGCCGGCGCCCGCCACCCGCTGACCACGCTGATGGACCGCATCGCGGACATCTTCGTCGGCATGGGCTACGAGGTCGCGGAAGGCCCCGAGGTCGAGGCGGAGTGGTTCAACTTCGACGCCCTCAACTTCACGCCCGACCACCCGGCCCGCCAGATGCAGGACACCTTCTTCGTCCAGGGCCCCGAAGGCACCCAGGGCGACGAGTCCGGTGTCGTGCTGCGCACCCACACCTCCCCGGTGCAGGCGCGCTCGCTGCTGGAGCGCAAGCCCCCCGTCTACATCGTCTGCCCGGGCCGCGTGTACCGCACCGACGAGCTCGACGCGACGCACACCCCGGTCTTCCACCAGGTCGAGCTCCTCGCCGTCGACGAGGGCCTGACCATGGCCGACCTCAAGGGCACCATCGACCACATGGTCAAGGAGCTTTTCGGCGAGCAGACCACCACCCGGCTGCGCCCGCACTTCTTCCCCTTCACCGAGCCGTCCGCCGAGATGGACATGCAGTGCTACGTCTGCCGCGGCGAGTCGGTGGGCAACCCCGACCGCCCCTGCCGTACCTGCTCCAGCGAGGGCTGGATCGAGCTCGGCGGCTGCGGCATGGTCAACCCCAAGGTGCTCGTCGCCTGCGGTGTGGACCCCGAGAAGTACAGCGGCTTCGCCTTCGGCTTCGGCATCGAGCGGATGCTGATGTTCCGTCACAACGTTGAAGACATGCGAGACATGGTCGAGGGTGACGTGCGCTTCACCCGGCCGTTCGGGAGTGAGATCTGATGCGCGTCCCGCTTTCCTGGCTGCGGGAGTACGTCGACCTCCCCGCGGGTGAGACCGGCCGCGACGTGGCCGCCAAGCTCGTCGACGCCGGCCTCGAGGTCGAGACCGTCGAGACGCTCGGCGCCGGCCTCAAGGGCCCCCTCGTCGTCGGCCAGGTGCTGACCATCGAGGAGCTCGAGGGCTTCCGCAAGCCCATCCGCTTCTGCACCGTCGACGTCGGCTCCGCCAACGGCACCGGCGAACCGCAGGAGATCGTCTGCGGCGCCCGGAACTTCTCCGTCGGCGACAAGGTCGTCGTGGTCCTGCCTGGCGCCGTCCTGCCCGGCGACTTCGCGATCGCCTCGCGCAAGACGTACGGCAAGACCTCGCACGGCATGATCTGCTCCGGCGAGGAGCTGGGCATGGGCGACGACGGCACGCACGGCATCATCGTGCTGCCGCCGGAGTACGAGCCGGGCACCGACGCGATCGAGCTGCTCCAGCTCGTCGACGAGGTCCTCGACATCGACATCACCCCGGACCGCGGCTACTGCATGTCGATGCGCGGTGTGGCCCGCGAGGCCGCCACCGCCTACGGCCTGCCGCTGCGCGACCCGGCGCTGCTCGACGTCCCCGCGCCGAACTCCTACGGCTACGCGGTGAAGATCTCCGACCCGCAGGGCTGCGACCGCTTCACCGCCCGCACGGTGACCGGCCTCGACCCCGAGGCGCGCTCCCCGATCTGGCTCACCCGCCGCCTCCAGAAGGCCGGCATGCGCCCGATCTCGCTCGCCGTCGACATCACCAACTACGTGATGCTCGAACTCGGCCAGCCGCTGCACGCCTACGACCGCTCCCGCCTCGACGGCGAGATCGGCGTCCGCCGTGCCGAGCAGGGCGAGAAGTTCACCACCCTCGACGGGGTCAAGCGGACCCTCGACGCCGAGGACCTGGTGATCACCGACAACAGCGGCCCCATCGGGCTCGCCGGTGTCATGGGCGGCGCCAACACCGAGATCGCCGACTCCGTCACCGACCCGGAGACCGGCGTCGTCACCGGCACCACCGACGTGGTCGTCGAGGCCGCGCACTTCGACTCCGTGTCGATCTCGCGCACCGCCCGCCGCCTGAAGCTGTCCTCCGAGGCCTCCAAGCGCTTCGAGCGCGGCGTCGACCCGCTGGCGGCCGCCGCGGCCGCGCAGCGCACCGTGGACCTCCTCGTGCTGCTCGCCGGCGGCACCGCCGAGGCCGGGGTCACCGAGCTCATCGCCCCGGGCGCCCCGCGCACCATCGCGATGCGCGCCGACCACCCGGACCGGGTCGCGGGCATGGACTACGGCCGCGAGACCGTCGTGCGCCGCCTCCAGGAGATCGGCTGCGACGTCTACGGCCAGGACGAGCTCGTCGTCACCGTCCCCTCGTGGCGGCCCGACCTCGCCGCGCCCAACGACCTCGCCGAGGAGGTCATCCGCCTGGAGGGCTACGGGAACCTCCCGTCCACCCTCCCGCAGGTGCCCTCCGGCCGCGGCCTGACCCCGCGCCAGCAGCTGCACCGCCGCGTCGGCCGCGCCCTGGCCGGCGCCGGCTACGTCGAGGCGCTCAGCTACCCGTTCATCGGCGAGGGCGTCTTCGACCAGCTCCAGCTGCCCGCGGACGACGCGAGCCGCCGGGTCGTCAAGCTGGTCAACCCGCTCTCCGACGAGGAGCCGGCGCTGCGCACCACGCTGCTGCCGGGGCTGCTCGGCGCGCTGCGCCGCAACGACAGCCGCGGCAGCCACGACCTGGCGCTGTTCGAGACCGGCTCGGTCTTCCGCGCCGGCGAGCAGCCCGGTGCGGCCGTACGCCTGCCGGTCGACCGCCGTCCCACGGACGAGGAGATCGCCACCCTGGACGCGGCCCTGCCCGCGCAGCCGCGGTACGCCGCGGTCGTGCTGGCCGGTGCCCGCGAGCAGGCCGGCTGGTGGGGCAAGGGCCGTCCGGCCGACTGGGCCGACGCGGTCCAGGCCGCCCGCGCGCTGGCCGTCGAGGCGGGCGCCGAGCTGGTCGTCCGCCAGGGCCAGTACGGTCCGTGGCACCCCGGCCGCTGCGCCGAGCTGGTCGTGACCCTCGACGGCGTCGAGACGGTCGTCGGCCACGCCGGTGAGCTGCACCCGCGCGTGGTCAAGGCCCTCGGCCTGCCGGCCCGCACCAGCGCCATGGAGCTCGACCTCGACCGCCTCGCGGCGGCCGGGGGCGAGGCCCTCCAGGCGCCCCGGATCTCCACCTTCCCGGTGGCGACCCAGGACGTCGCGCTGATCGTGGACGCGTCCGTCCCGGCCGCGGCCGTGGAGGCGGCGCTGCGCGAGGGTGCCGGCGAACTGCTCGAATCGCTGCGGCTGTTCGACGTGTTCACCGGTGAGCAGGTCGGCGCGGGCAAGAAGTCCCTCGCCTACGCGCTGCGCTTCCGCGCGCCCGACCGCACCCTGACCGCCGAGGAGTCCACGGCCGCGCGCGACGCGGCGGTGGCCCTCGCCGGCGAGCGGACCGGGGCGGTGCTGCGCGGCGCCTGATCCGCCGTGAGCAGGACCCGCTGAGGGGCCCGTCCGGACCACCGGACGGGCCCCTCTGGCATATCGGGGCAAGGCTCACTCATTCGGGTGAGAACGGCTCCCGGCCGTGTCCGGTACGTCAGGAGGTCGACACAATCGTTCCGGCCGACGAGCCGGAGGGGAGCGTCCTGCGGATGATCACGCGCCGGGAGATGCACCGGGCGCGCCTGGGGTGCGTCCTCGCCTGGGGCGGCGCCGCGGTGTCCTGGGAGCTGTCCACCCCGGGGCCGCTGGGGTCCAGCCTCGCCAGCTGCGCGGCCTTCCTGGTCCTGGCCGCGGGATCCGCCCTGTACGTCCGGCGCGGCCTGGTCGGCGAGCTGCGGCGCGCCCGGGAGATCGCCGGGGCGACGCAGCGGGTCCTGCTGCGGCCGCTGCCGGGGCGGATCGAGGGCCTGGCGCTGTGCGCCGCCCAGCTGTCCGCGAGCCGGGGGGCGGCGGTGGGCGGGGACCTGTACGAGGCGGTGCCGACGGCGTACGGGGTGCGGGTGGTGATCGGGGACGTACGGGGCCACGGGCTGCCCGCGCTGGGCGCGGCCGCGGCGGTCCTCGGCTCCTTCCGCGAGGCCGCGTACGACGAGGCTTCGCTGGGCGGGGTGCTGCGGAGGATGGAGCGCTCGCTCCAGCGGCACCTGCGCGAACGGGCCCGTGCGGAGCACCCCTCGGCCTGCCCGGCCGAACCGGAGTCCCCGGTGGCGGAGGACTTCGTCACGGTGCTGCTGCTCGAGATCGCCCCGGACAGCACGGTCCAGGCCCTCAACTGCGGCCACCCGTGGCCGTACCTCCTGCGCCCGGCGGCGGCCCGGGAACCCTGCGGGAGCCTCTCCCCGCCCCGCCCCTTCTCCGCTTCCCGGGGCTCCGCCCCAGACCCCGATACCGGACGCCCCGCGCAGCGGTACACCGATGTGCGGGTGCTGGACGGGGGCGAGACGTGGCCGCCGCTCGGGGTGGTGCCCGTACCCGCGGCGGTACAACCCCGGTACCTCGGCCAACTCCACCCCGGAGCCGCCCTCTTGCTCCACACCGACGGCGCCGAGGACGCCCGCGACCGGCACGGGCGGTTCTTCCCGCTGGCCCGCTTCCTCGCCGCGCGGCAGACGCTCACGCCCGCGCGGCTGGTCGCGGGCGTGCACGCCGCCCTGCTGCGCCACACCGGCGGGCGCCTCACCGACGACGTCGCGCTGCTCGCGCTGCGCAACGACCGCCCCTGACGGCGCGACGGGCGCGACCGGTGCGGCCGGACCCGCCCGGGCCGGGGGGAGTGGAACGACCCGGGCCGGTCCGGCTCGACCGGCGGTGCCGTTCCGCACCGGGCCGGTGGACGGACCCGGTGCGGAACCGGCCGGGCTCGGCGGGGGACCCGGCGACCAACCGGGCGGCCCCCGCGGAGCCTTGGTGCGCCGCCCGCCCGCCATGGAGTGTCGGGCAGACAGCAGGGCGGGCGGCGCGTTCGCCGGGTCGTCGCACTGTACGAGGGGGAGCCGACGACCGGACGGCCTCCTTGGCGAGGCTCTTAAGTGAAGCGCGGCACGACCCCTCCGCGGCAGGGTGCGTATCGCATTTATGCGAGTTCTTGGTTCACACCCCGTGTGAATTGCCCGCACCGCCCCCGTACGCACCGCGCAGCCACTAGCCTGATGCCGACGAGCCCTTGGAGGGGCCCATGCAGCCCAACGCCCTGCTCGACGCCCTCCTCGCCGAGGCGGGCATGTCCCACGCCGGACTCGCGGCGCACGTCAACCAGGCGGGCCGGTCCCGCGGACTCGCGCTGCGCTACGAACACACCGCGGTCTCCCGCTGGTTGAAGGGGCAGCGCCCCCGCGGCCAGGTGCCCGACCTGATCTGCGAGGTGCTCGGCGGACGCCTGCACCGCTCCGTCGGCCTCGACGACATCGGGCTCGGCATCCCCGGCCGGCAGAGCGCGCACGCCACCCGGCTCAGCGGCTTCGTGGACCGGGCCACCGCCCTGTGGCGCTCCGACGAGCTGGGCCGGCCCGCCCAGCTCACTGCGGAGGCCCTCACCGGGACCCCCGCCGTGATCCCGGTGTGGGAGTGGGAGAACCCGCCCGAGGACGTCGACGTGTCCCGCTCGGGCACGCAGCGGATCGGCCCCGAGCACATCGAGATCCTGCGGGCCGCCCGGGCCCACTACGAACTGATGTACCGCCGGGCCGGCGGGATGGCCACCCGGGCCCGGATCGTCCGCTTCCTCGGCAGCGAGACCGCCCCCATGCTGCGCGGCGGCTACCCCGACGACGTCGGGCGGCAGCTGCACCGCGCCACCGGGTCCCTGGTGGCGGTCGCGGGCATCTGCGCGTACGACTCCGACGCGCACGGTCTGGCCCAGCGCTACTTCCACCAGGCCCTGCGCCTGGCCAAGGCCAGCGGGGACCGGGGGCTCGGGGCGTACGTGATCGCCCTGCTGGTCAACCAGTCCCTGCACCTGCGGGACTTCCGCCAGGCCGTGGCCTTCGCCGAGGCCGCGCTGCGCGCCGCCGGCAGCCAGACCACCCCCGCGCTGGCCGCCGACCTGTACGCGATGCAGGCCAAGGCCTACGCCCAGCTCGGGGACACCGCGGCCGCCCTGGCCTGCATCCGGCGGGCCGAGGCCGCCGCCGAGCGGATCCGGCCCGGCACCGAGCCGGCCGAGACGGGCTACGTCCAGCCCGGGCTGGTCAACGTCCAGGTGGCCGAGGCGCTGCTCAGCCTGGGCGATCTGCACGGCGCGCACGAGCAGGCGGCCGAGGCGGTGGGCACCCCGGCGCACGACCGGGGACGGGTGCACCGGCTGGCCATGCTGTGCGAGATCCAGCTGCGCCAGGGGGAAGCGGACCGGGCGGTGGCTTCGGCGGCCGAAATGGCCGAACGGGCCCGGGGGATGGAGTCGCTGAGGCTGCGCGACCGGTTGCGGACGGTCCGCGAAGCGCTGCTGACCAGCGGCTGCGCCGGTGCGGAGGAGACGGCCGCCCTCATCGACGGGGCGCTGCGCGTTCCCCTGTGACCGTCCCAGCTGCTGCCATGTTGCCACCTACGAAGCGGAAGGCGGCACAACCGTGCAGTGGACGAACCTGAACGAGCAGACCGTGTACAAGAACCGCTGGTTCGACGTGAACCTCGCGGACGTGGAACTCCCCGACGGCCGGCACCTGGACCACTTCGTCATCCGGCTCCGGCCGGTCGCCGTGGCCACGGCCGTCAACGAGGCGGACGAGGTGCTGCTGCTGTGGCGGCACCGGTTCATCACCGACAGCTGGGGCTGGGAACTGCCCGCGGGCGTGGTCGAGGACGGCGAGTCGGTGGAGGCCGCGGCCGCCCGGGAGATGGAGGAGGAGTCGGGCTGGCGGCCCGGCCCGCTCCACCACCTGATGACCGTCGAACCCTCCAACGGCCTCACGGACGCCCGCCACCACCTCTACTGGGCGGACGGGGCCACCCGCATCGGCGAACCGGAGGACGGCTTCGAGTCCTCGCGCCGCGAGTGGGTGCCGCTCAAGCTCGTCCCGGACCTGATCGGGCGCGGGGAGATCCCGGCCGCCAACATGGCGGCCGGGCTGCTCCTGCTGCACCACCTGAGGCTCGGTTAGCCGTCCTCCCGGGCGGCGGCCGGCCACCGCCGGGCCGCCGCCTTCTGGACCCGCTTGCCGAGGTTCTGCATCGGGATCTCCACCAGCCGGTACATCAGGTGGCTCACGAGCAGCACCGCCGCGAGGAACAGCACGGCCCAGGCGGCCCGGCCCCACGCCGAGTGCGACAGCGGCGCCCCCAGCACCGGCCCGAGCGCGTGCGCCAGCGGGACGTGCACCAGGTACACGGAGAAGCTGACCGCGCCGAGCCAGGTCAGCACCCGGGGGAAGGACCGCAGCCGCAGCAGGAAGCCGATCCCGAAGACGGCCCAGGCGGCCAGGTAGGCGGAGGACCAGGACAGCCAGCCCGGGGTCCAGGTGTGGTCCTGGAGGCCGTCCCGGTTGTACAGCCAGCCGACCAGCACGCCCGAGACGATCACGAAGCCGCAGGCCAGCAGGGAGGGGACGCGGCCGCGCGCCGAGTGCTGCGCCCGGTACACGGCCGTGCCGGCGAACATGGTCGCGAAGATCGTCCACGTCTCGTACCAGGGGGCCCGGCTGTTCAGCGTGACCAGCACCAGGCCCAGCCCGCCCAGGAGCAGGGCGCCCGCCCGGGTCGGACCGGGCCGCCCGCTGAGCACCCCGGCGAAGCCCGCGAGCACGACCGGGACGACCACCAGCAGGGCGACGCGCACCGAGCCGGGGTCGGGCGTCAGGAGCTTCTCGCCGACGGCCGTGCCGACCGCCAGGGCGAGGGCGGCGCACCCGGCGGCGATGGGGGCACTGTGCCGGTGCAGGCCGCGGGTGAACAGGGCGGTGACGAAGAAGTAGAAGACCATCTCGTAGCAGAGCGTCCAGGTGACGTTCATGCCGTTGGTGACCCCGAGCACGTCCTGCAGCAGCAGGCCGTTGGTGATCAGCGAGCTCAGGTCGTCGCCCGTGCGCAGGACGCGAATCGCGCCGTCCCCGGCGGGCAGCACCAGGAGCGAGACGACGATGGTGACGATCAGTGCCGGGTGGATCCGGAAGAACCGCCCGATCCAGAACCCCCGGACGTCGCCCCGGCGTTCGAGGGAGGCCGGGATGATGTAGCCGCTGACTATGAAGAACAGCATGACCCCGAACAGGCCGAGGTCGAAGTTCCGCCCCACGGCTTTGCCGGCCGGCAGCATGTTCAGGATGCCGAAGTGGTGCAGGGCGACGACGAGGGCGGCGAACCCGCGCAGGGCGTCGAGCCAGCCGAGCCGGGCGGCGGCCGAGGTCTTCGGGGCCGGGGAGGGGGCCGGGGACGCGGCGCCTGGGGTGGGGGGCCGCTCCGTTGCGGTCGTGAAGCTGTTCACCGGCAGGACCCTAGCCGGTACCCCGGCCGCCACGCGGGCGACCGAGGCACTTCTCACACCATATTCACGGCGGTTCAGCCGTACGGGTAGAACCCCGAGCCCGTCTTGCGGCCGAGCCGGCCCGCGTCGACCATGCGCTGGAGCAGCGGGGGAGCGGCGTAGAGCGGCTCCTTGTACTCGGCGTACATCGAGTCGGCGATCGAGGCGATGGTGTCCAGACCGATCAGGTCGGACAGCTTCAGCGGGCCCATGGGGTGGGCGCAGCCCAGCTCCATGCCGTTGTCGATGTCCTCGCGGCTGGCGATGCCCGATTCGAACATCCGGATCGCCGACAGCAGGTACGGCACCAGGAGGGCGTTGACGACGAAGCCCGACCGGTCCTGGGCGCGGACGGCGTGCTTGCCCAGCACGTCCCGCACCAGGGCCTCGGCCCGCTTGACGGTCTCCTCGCCGGTCGTCAGCGCCGGGATCAGCTCCACGAGCCGCTGCACGGGCGCCGGGTTGAAGAAGTGGATGCCGATGACCTGGTCGGGCCGCGAGGTCGCGACGGCCAGCTTGACCAGCGGGATCGAGGAGGTGTTGGAGGCGAGGATCGCGTCGGGGCGGGTGATCACCTGGTCGAGGACCTGGAAGATCTCCGTCTTCACCTGCTCGTTCTCGACGACGGCCTCGATGACGAGGTCGCGGTCGGCGAACTCGCCGAGGTCGGTGGTGAAGGTGAGGCGGGCCAGGGTGGCGTCCCGCTCCTCCTCGCTGATCTTGCCGCGTTCGGCGGCCTTGGTCAGCGAGTTGTGCAGCCGGGTGCGCCCGATCTCCAGGGCCTCCCCGGTGGTCTCGGCGACCTTCACCTCAAGACCGCTGCGGGCGCACACCTCCGCGATGCCCGCGCCCATCTGGCCACAGCCCACCACGCCGACCCTGGTGATGTCGGTCGGGAGGGTAGAGAGGTCCGTCACATCGTGCCTTTCGCTGCTCATCCATCGCGGGTCCCCCGTAGTTCGGCAGTGGTAACTGCACCCCGGCGCCCGCCACGCCCCCCGACGTTACTCCCGTACTTCCCGCACGTGGCGGGGCGGGGCGGGCATGCTGGGCGTTCGTCGAGCGAAGTCACGGAGAGGAACGGGGTCGTCACATGGCGTACATCGGACGGCGGGGGCTGCTGGCGGGGGCGGCGGGGGTGCTGGCCGCGGCGACGGGCGCGGGCCCGGCGGAGGCCGCCGCGGGTCCCGCGCGGGCGGGAGGGCGCGGGGGAGCGGGCCGGGCGGCGGCCCGGGAGTTCCGGGGGATGTGGATCGCGACCGTACAGAACGTGGACTGGCCCTCCGCGTCGGGCCTCGCCGCCCGCACGCAGCGCGCCGAGCTCACCGCGCTCCTCGACACCGCCGTCCGGCGCCGGCTGAACGCCGTGGTCCTCCAGGTCCGGCCGGCCGCGGACTCCTTCTGGCCCTCCGCGCGCGAGCCCTGGTCGCAGTGGCTGACCGGGACCCAGGGCAAGGACCCGGGCTGGGACCCGCTGGGCACCGCGGTCGCCGAGGCGCATGCCCGCGGGCTGGAGCTGCACGCCTGGTTCAACCCGTACCGGGTGGCCAACCACACCGACCCCTCGCGACTGTCCGCCGGGCACCCGGCCCGCCGCAACCCCGACTGGGTCGTCCCCTACGGCGGCAAGCTCTACTACAACCCCGGGCTGCCCCAGGTGCGGGCCTTCGTGCAGGAGGCCATGCTCGACGCCGTCTCCCGCTACCCGGTGGACGGGGTGCACTGGGACGACTACTTCTACCCCTATCCGGTGGCGGGGGAGTACTTCGACGACGACGACGCCTACGCGGAGTACGGCGCCTCCTTCGGCTCCCGCGCCGCCTGGCGCCGGCACAACACCGACACCCTGGTGTCCGAGATGTCGCAGCGGCTGCGGCAGGTCCGTCCGGCGGCCCGGTTCGGCGTCAGCCCGTTCGCGGTGTGGCGCAACCGGGGCACCGACCCGCTCGGCTCGCCGACGCGGGCGGGCGTGCAGACGTACGACGACCTGTACGCGGACACCCGCAAGTGGGTCACCCAGGGGTGGCTGGACTACATCGTGCCGCAGGCGTACTGGCAGATCGGCCACCCGCAGGCGGACTACGCGGCGATCGTCCCCTGGTGGGCGAAGATCGTCGCGGGCACGGGCGTGGACCTGTACGTGGGCGAGGCCCTGTACCGCTGCGACGCGAACAGCTCCACGGCCGCCTGGCGCGATCCCGCGGAGCTGTCGAAGCACCTGACCCTCGCGAAGAAGTACGCGGAGGTCCGCGGCCACGTCTACTTCTCGGCGAAGCAGGTGGCCGCGGACCCCAACGGTGCCATGGCCCGGGTCGTCGCCGACCACTACCAGGCGGTGGCGGCGCCGCGCTGACCCGGCGTCAGGCAGCCCCGTGTGTGGGGTGGTCCGGTGCCGGCCGGCTCACCGCCAGGTGGGGGACGTGCCCTCGGGCCGGTCCGGGTGGCGTACCACGCAGTCGGGCCCGGGGGACATCACGGCGTCGTGCCCGTCCGGGAAGTGCACCCGGTACGGGGGCGCGCCGTTCTCGCCCAGCACCTCGACGATCTCGCCCACCCTGTCGTGCTGGCCCACGATCCTGCCGTGCTGCACCAGCTGGTCGCCCTCGGTCGCTCGCATCTGCTGACCTCCCTCGGAACAGGTCCGATCCGGTGCCAGTAGTTTAGGCCGATCCAGGGCTATTTGACCCGTTGGGTCACGGTGATGCAGACCAGCACCGCCCCGGCGGCCAGCGGTGTCGCCGGGGACAGCCGCTCGCCCAGCAGCGCCACCGACCAGACCAGGGTCAGCAGGGGCTGGGCGAGCTGGAGCTGGCTGGCGCGGGGAGCCCCGATCGCGGCCATGCCGCGGTACCAGACGTAGAGCCCGAGGAAGGTCGAGCCGGCCGCCGCCCACAGCAGGCCGGCGGCTCCGTGCCAGGTCAGGTGTACCGGCTCGGCCGCGAGCCCGAGCACGGAGCCGGCCAGCGCGAGCGGCAGGCACAGCACCAGGGCCCAGCCGATCACCTGCCAGCCCGGCATCAGCCGGGCCAGGCGGCCGCCCTCCGTGTAGCCGGCCGCGCAGACCAGCAGTGCCCCGAACAGGTAGGCGTCCCCGGCGGAGGGGGCGCCGCCGCTCTGGGCCAGGGTGAAGGCCAGGACCACCAGGGCCCCGGCGGCGGCCGCCGCCCAGAAGGCCCGCGGGGGCCGGGTGCCGGTGCGCAGGGCCGACAGGGCGGCCGTCGTCAGCGGGAGCAGGCCCACCACGACGGCGGCGTGCGAGGTGGTGGAGGTCCGCAGGGCGAGCGTGGTCAGCAGCGGGAAGCCCACCACCACCCCGCCGGCGACGACGGCCAGCCCCGCCCAGTGCGTACGGGCCGGCAGCGGGACCCGCCCGGCGAGCAGGAAGCCGCCCGCGACGACCGCGGCCAGGGCGCTGCGCAGGGCCACGAGCGACCAGGGGCCGAAGCTCTCCAGGCCCCAGGCGGTGGCGGGGAAGGTCAGCGAGAAGGCCACCACCCCGAGGAGGGCGAGGGCGGTGCCGCGGCGGTCCTCTCCCCGGGCCGCGCTGTGGCCCCCCACCTGGACTGCTATCGGGGTCGGGCGAGTAGCGCTATTCTGTGCTGTCATGTATGAGCGTAGCAGTGTGGCGGAACTGGCGGAATCCCTCCGATCCGAGCTCGACCGCTACCCGGCAGGTGGAAAGCTCCCGTCGAGCCGGGCCCTGGTCGAGCGCTTCCGCGTCAGCCCCGTCACCGTCTCCCGGGCCCTCGCGCAGCTCGCGGCCGAGGGGCTCGTGGTCACCCGGCCGGGCGCCGGTGCGTACCGCGCCCACCCGCGCGCCTCCGGCCTCACGCACGGGGACACCTCCTGGCAGGAGGTCTCCCTCAGCGCCGAGGGCGCCGGGGAGGTGGTCCCGCGCTCCGTGGACGCCTCCGGGCTGCTGTCCTCGCTGGCCGCCACCCCGCCCGGGGTCATCGAGCTCAACGGCGGCTACCTCCACCCCTCGCTCCAGCCCGAGCGCGCCATGGCCGCCGCCCTGGCCCGGGCCGGGCGCCGCCCCGGGGCCTGGGGGCGGCCCCCGCTGGAGGGGCTGCCCGAGCTGCGCGACTGGTTCGCCCGGGAGATCGGGGGCGCCGTCGGGGCCCTGGGGGCCGCCGACGTGATGATCACCGCCGGCGGGCAGAGCGCCCTGACCACCGCCCTGCGGGCGCTGGCCCCGCCGGGTGCCCCCGTCCTGGTGGAGTCGCCCACCTACCCCGGGCTGCTGGCCATCGCCCGCGCCTCCGGCTGCCGGCCGGTGCCCGTCCCGACGGACGCCGACGGGGTCCGGCCGGAGCTGCTGGCCGCCGCGTTCGAGGCCACCGGAGCGCGGGTCTTCGTCTGCCAGCCGCTGTTCCAGAACCCCACCGGGGCCGTGCTGTCCGCCGAGCGGCGGCCCGAGGTGCTGCGGATCGCCCGGGCCGCCGGGGCGTTCGTGATCGAGGACGACTACGCCCGCAACCTCGCCCACGAGGACGCCGGCCCGCTGCCCGCGGCCCTGGCCGCCGAGGACGCCGACGGCATCGTCGTCCACGTGCGCTCCCTGACCAAGGCCACCTCGCCCAGCCTGCGCGTCGGCGCCCTCGCGGCCCGCGGCCCGGTACTGGACCGGCTGCGCGCCATCCAGGTGGTGGACAGCTTCTTCGTACCCCGCCCGCTCCAGGAGGCCGCCCTCGAACTGGTCGGCGCGCCCGCCTGGCCGCGCCACCTGAGGGCCGTCGCCGCCGAGCTGCGCCACCGCCGCGACGTCCTCGCCGGGGCCCTGCGGCGCGAGCTGCCCGGGGTGGAGCTGCCGCACCTGCCGCGCGGGAGCTACCAGCTGTGGGTCCGGCCCCCGGGCGGCGGCGACGACGCGGAGTTCGCGGCGGCGGCCCTGCGCGCCGGGGTCGCGGTCGCGCCCGGCCGGCCGTACTTCTGCGCCGAGCCGCCGGCCGCGTACGTCCGGATGAGCTTCGCCGGGGTCTCCGGACCCGGGGAGCTGGTGGAGGCCGTCCAGCGGCTGCGCGGGGGACTGCTCTGGCCCTGACCTGCTGCGGCGCGGTCAAACCCGGTTGAACGCGGCCGCGGCGCGCCCCTAGCCTGCCGCCCATGACCGAGACAGTGATCACCTCCCTCGCCCGCCGCCCCGAACTGGCCGCCCGGCTCTGGGACATGCGGGACTCCTGGCCGGTGTTCACCCAGCACGACTCCGTGGCCTGGCTGCTCTACCCGCGCCTGGTCACGGAGTTCCCCGAGTACGTGTTCATCGCCACCGACGGCGACGAGGTCGTGGCGCGGGCCTTCAGCGTGCCCTTCGCGCTGCACTGCGACGGGCGCGGCGGGGCGCTGCCCGCCCAGGGCTGGGACCGGGTCCTGATGTGGGCCTTCTCCGACCTGCGGCGGGGGGTGCGCCCCGACACCGTCAGCGCCCTGGAGATCTCCGTCGCCGCCGGCCGCCAGGGTCAGGGGCTCTCCGGACGGATGCTGGCCGCGATGCGCGAGGGCGCCCGGGCCGCCGGGTTCGCGGAGGTCGTGGCCCCGGTCCGGCCCAGCGGCAAGCCCGCCGAGCCCGAGACCCCGATGTCCGAGTACGCGTACCGCACCCGCGAGGACGGCCTCCCGTATGACCCGTGGCTGCGGGTCCACATCCGGGCCGGGGCGGTCATCGACTCGGTGGCCCCGCTGTCGATGACCGTCACCGGCTCCCTCGACCAGTGGCGGGCGTGGACCGGCCTGCCCTTCGACGAGCCCGGGCAGGTCCGCGTGCCCGGCGCGCTGAGCCTCGTCCACTGCGAGCCGGAACACGACTACGCGGTCTACGTGGAACCGAACGTCTGGGTCCGCCACCCCCTGGAGCCCGCGTCCGGCGTCTGAACGGGCACCCGCTTGAACGGGCCGGATACGAGAGGGACCGTGGAGGGGACGGACCCCGGTAGGGCTTTGCATAAACCTGCATAGCTACGTATAGTCATGCCATCGAAGAGGAGGGTCCGATGGTGGTACGTGTAGCGGTGGCCGGGGCGAGCGGATACGCGGGCGGTGAGGTCCTGCGCCTGCTGCTCTCCCACCCCGAGGTGGAGATCGGCGCGCTGACCGGCCACTCCAACGCCGGACAGCTCCTCGGCAGCCTGCAGCCGCACCTGGTCCCCCTCGCCGGCCGGACCCTGGAGCCGACCACGGCCGAGGTCCTCGCCGGCCACGACGTCGTCTTCCTCGCGCTGCCGCACGGGCAGTCCGCGGCCGTCGCCGCCGAACTCGGCGACGAGGTCCTCGTCGTCGACATGGGCGCCGACCACCGGCTGAAGGACTCCGCCGACTGGGACCGCTTCTACGGCGCCCCGCACGCCGGGACCTGGCCCTACGGCCTCCCCGAGCTCCCCGGCGCCCGGGCCGCCCTGGCCGGCACCAGGCGCATCGCCGTGCCCGGCTGCTTCCCCACCGCCGTCTCGCTCGCGCTCTACCCCGCCTACCAGGCGCGCCTCGCCGAGCCCGACGCCGTGGTCGTCGCCGCCACCGGCACCTCCGGCGCGGGCAAGGCCCTCAAGGCGCACCTGCTCGGCTCCGAGGTCATGGGCACCGTGACCCCCTACGGCGTCGGCGGCGTCCACCGCCACACCCCCGAGATGGTGCAGAACCTCTCCCCCCTCGCCGGGGAGAAGGTCTCCGTCTCCTTCACCCCCACCCTCGTGCCCATGCCGCGCGGCATCCTCGCCACCTGCTCGGCCAAGGCCCGCCCCGGCACCACCGCCGAATCGCTGCGCGCCGCCTACGAGAAGGCGTACGCGGACGAGACCTTCGTCCAGCTGCTCCCCGAGGGCGTCTGGCCGACCACCAAGGCGGTGTACGGCTCCAACTCCGTACACCTCCAGGTCGCCTACGACGAGTCCGCGCAGCGGGTCATCGCCATCAGCGCCATCGACAACCTGACCAAGGGCACCGCCGGCGGCGCGGTGCAGAGCATGAACATCGCCCTCGGCTTCCCCGAGGCGACGGGACTTTCCACGATCGGAGTGGCACCGTGAGCGTCACGGCAGCACAGGGATTCACGGCGGCGGGCATCGCCGCCGGGATCAAGGCGAACGGCAACCCCGACCTGGCCCTCGTGGTCAACAACGGGCCGCGACTGGCCGCCGCCGGCGTGTTCACCTCCAACCGCGTCAAGGCCGCGCCGGTCCGCTGGTCCGAGCAGGTCCTGCGCGGCGGCACGGTCAGCGCCGTCGTCCTCAACTCCGGCGGCGCCAACGCCTGCACCGGCCCCAAGGGCTTCCAGGACACCCACGCCACCGCCGAGAAGGTCGCCTCCGTCCTCGGCGGCGAGCACAACGCCGGCGAGATCGCCGTCGCCTCCACCGGCCTGATCGGCCTCCTCCTCCCGATGGACAAACTGCTGCCCGGCGTCGAGACGGCCGCCGCCGCCCTCTCCGCCGACGGCGGCGAGGCCGCGGCCATCGCCATCAAGACCACCGACACCGTGCACAAGACGGCCACGGCCGGCCAGGACGGCTGGACCGTCGGCGGCATGGCCAAGGGCGCGGGCATGCTCGCCCCGGGCCTGGCCACCATGCTCGTCGTCCTCACCACCGACGCCGACCTGGACGCCGCCGCCCTCGACAAGGCGCTGCGCGACGCCACCCGTACCACCTTCGACCGGGTCGACTCCGACGGCTGCATGTCCACCAACGACACCGTCCTGCTGCTCGCCTCCGGCGCCTCCGGCCAGGCCCCGGCGTACGAGGACTTCGCCGCCGCCGTCCGCACCGTCTGCGACGACCTGGCCCGCCAGCTCATCGGCGACGCCGAGGGCGCCAGCAAGGACATCCGCATCGAGGTGATCGGCGCGGCCAGCGAGGAGGACGCGGTCGAGGTCGGCCGGTCCATCGCCCGCAACAACCTGCTCAAGTGCGCCATCCACGGCGAGGACCCCAACTGGGGCCGGGTGCTGTCCGCCATCGGCACCACGAAGGCCGCCTTCGACCCGGACCGGCTGAACGTCGCCATCAACGGCGTCTGGGTCTGCAGGAACGGCTCGGTCGGCGAGGACCGCGACCTGGTCTCCATGAAGGACCGCGAGGTGCGCATCACCGCGGACCTGTCCACCGGCTCCGAGTCGGCGGTCGTCTGGGCCAACGACCTGACGGCCGAGTACGTCCACGAGAACAGCGCGTACTCCTCATGAGCGCCGCGAGGAAGCACACCGCGCTGCCCAAGGCACAGACCCTCATCGAGGCCCTGCCCTGGCTCACCCGCCACAACGGCAAGATCGTCGTCATCAAGTTCGGCGGCAACGCCATGATCGACGAGGACCTGAAGGCGGCCTTCGCCCAGGACGTGGTCTTCCTGCGCCAGGCCGGCCTGAAGCCCGTCGTGGTCCACGGCGGCGGCCCGCAGATCAAGGCCCAGCTCGCCAAGGAGGGCCTGGTCAGCGAGTTCAAGGCGGGCCTGCGCGTCACCACGCCCGAGGCGATGGACATCGTCCGGATGGTGCTGGCCGGGCAGGTCCAGCGCGAGCTGGTCGGACTGCTCAACCAGCACGGCCCGCTCGCCGTCGGCATGACCGGCGAGGACGCCCACACCATCACCGCCACCCAGCACAAGCCGGAGATCGAGGGCGAGCTCGTCGACATCGGCCGGGTCGGGGAGATCACCTCCATCGACACCGGGGCGATCGAGGCCCTCCTCGCGGACGGCCGGATCCCGGTCATCTCCTCCATCGCCCGCAGCGCCGACGACGGCCACGTCTACAACATCAACGCCGACACCGCGGCCGCCGCCCTGGCCGCCGCGCTGGGCGCCGAGACGCTGATGGTCCTCACCGACGTGGAGGGCCTCTACGCGGACTGGCCCAACAGCGACGAGGTGATCAGCCGGCTCACCGTCAGCGAGCTGGAGAAGCTGCTGCCCGAGCTGTCCAGCGGCATGGTGCCCAAGATGGAGGGCTGCCTGCACGCCGTGCGCGGCGGCGTCCCCACGGCCCGCGTCCTCGACGGACGCGTCCCGCACTCCATCCTGCTGGAGATCTTCACCGACCAGGGCATCGGCACGATGGTCCTGCCCGACCCGCAGCCCGGAACACCGCAAGGGGGAGCAGCACAGTGACGCACAACGAGGAGTACGCCGCCCGCTGGCAGGGCGCGCTCACCGACAACTACGGCACCCCGGCGGTGGCCCTGGTGCGCGGCGAGGGGGCCCAGGTCTGGGACGCCGACGGCAAGCAGTACACCGACTACGTCGGCGGCATCGCGGTCAACGCCCTCGGCCACGCCCACCCGGCGATCGTCGGGGCCGTCACCACGCAGGTGAAGACCCTGGGCCACGTCTCCAACCTCTTCGCCTCTGAGCCGGTCCTCGCCCTCGGCGAGCGGCTGCTCCAGCTGTTCGGCCGCGAGGGCCGGGTCTTCTTCTGCAACTCCGGTACGGAGGCGGTCGAGGCCGTCTTCAAGATCGGTCGGCTCACCGGGCGGACCCACATGGTCGCCACCGACGGCGGCTTCCACGGCCGGACCATGGGCGCCCTCGCCCTCACCGGCCAGCCGAAGAAGCAGGAGCCCTTCCTGCCCCTGCCCGGCGACGTCACCCACGTCCCCTACGGCGACGTCGAGGCCCTGCGGGCCGCCGTCACCGAGGAGACCGCCCTCGTCCTCATCGAGCCGGTCCAGGGTGAGAACGGCGTGGTCGTCCCGCCCGCCGGCTACCTGACGGCCGCCCGCGAGATCACCCGGGCCACGGGTACCCTGCTCGCCCTCGACGAGGTCCAGACCGGCATCGGCCGCTGCGGCACCTGGTTCGAGTACCAGCAGCACGAGGGCGTCGACCCCGACCTGGTCACCCTCGCCAAGGGCCTCGGCGGCGGCCTGCCCATCGGCGCCGTCGCCGCTTTCGGCCCGACCGCCGGGCTCCTGCGGCCGGGGCAGCACGGCACCACCTTCGGCGGGAACCCGGTCGCCTGCGCCGCCGGCCTCGCGGTGATCGACACCATCGCCAACGACGGACTCCTCGACCGGGTCAAGGCCCGCGGCGAGCGGCTGCGCTCCGGAATCGAAGCTTCCGGTCATGGGCTGGTCTCCCACGTCCGCGGCTCGGGTCTACTGCTGGGTATCGTCTTGACGGAGCCCCTCGCACCGAAGGTGCAGCTGGCGGCTCAGCAGGCCGGATTCCTGGTCAACGCGCCCGCCCCCGACGTGGTACGGCTGATGCCCCCGTTCGTCATCACCGAGGCCGAGGTGGACGCGTTCGTCCGGGCACTTCCCGGCATCCTCGACGAAGCGGGACGATCCGGAGAATGAGACGACGATGAGCCAGGCGCAGGAACACGAGCAGAACGGCGGCCCCTCCGTTCCGCAGACCCGCACCGCCCGCCACCGCCGGATCGTGGACATCCTCAACCGGCAGCCGGTCCGCTCCCAGAGCCAGCTGGCCAAGCTGCTCGCCGACGACGGGCTGAGCGTCACCCAGGCGACGCTCTCCCGCGACCTCGACGAGCTGGGCGCGGTGAAGATCCGCAACACCGGCGGCGAGCTGATCTACGCGGTCCCCAGCGAGGGTGGCTTCCGCACCCCGCAGGCCCCGCTCGGCGAATCGGCGAAGGAGGAGCGCATGCGGCGCCTCTCCGGCGAGTTGCTGATCTCGGCGGAGGCCTCCGCGAACCTCGTGGTCCTGCGCACGCCGCCGGGAGCGGCGCAGTTCCTCGCCTCGGCCATCGACCAGGCCGAACTCCACGCCGTCCTCGGCACCATCGCGGGCGACGACACCCTGATGCTCATCAGCCGCGACCCCTCCGGCGGCCAGGCCCTGGCCGACCACATGCTGCGCCTGGCGCAGAAGGAGGGCTAGGCCCTGTCGTCAGTACCGGGTCACGGCCAGTGGGCCGTCCTCGGTACCGATGGCGATGTGCGGGGCGCGGCGCGGGTTCGCCCAGCGCAGCAGCTCGCGCATCGCGCCCTCCGGCACCGAGACGCAGCCTGCGGTGGCTCCCCTGCCGTTCACGTGCAGGAAGATGCCCGCGCCCCGGCCGCGTACGGGGTGCTCGTAGTTGAAGCCGACGACCAGCGCGTGCGCGTACTGCTCCCCGTACGCGGCCAGGTGCTCGGACTCGCCCGGCGCGCAGTCGGCGGGCAGCGGCTCCGTCCAGCGGTTGTAGGCGGCGGAGGCGTTGTCCTGGCACCACCACGAACGGTCCGTCACCCGCCGGTAGGCGTACGCCGTCCCGGCCGGGGCGCGGGCGGTGCCGAAGGCGTACGGCAGGTCGTACAGGCCGGCCGGGGTGGTGTTCGTGCCCTGGGTCCGGGTGGCCCCCTCGGTCAGGCCGTTCGCCCCGAACCGCGCGGGCGCCCGCCCGGCCTCGTACCAGTGGCCGGCGCGCCGGTCCCACCAGGTCAGCAGGCCCGTGGTCGACCCGGGCGCGGGGGCGACGGCGGTGATCAGCTGGCTGCCGCCGCCGGTGTCGGCGAGCCGTTCGGGCAGCGGGCCGGGGCCGTGCGGCCACAGCCCGGTGAGGACCAGCGACCCGGCGATGAGAGCGTTGCGCAGCACAGGTCAGACGGTAGGGGCCGACGGGGCCCGCGGCGGCGCGGACAGACCGACGGAACCCGATCGGACGAGCCCGCCCGCGCGAGCGCACCCCTCGGCGCGCGTCCGCCCGGCGCAGCCGCGTCGTCCCACCCGCCCGGCGCACCCGTCGGGGCGTGTACCGGCGCGGGGCCACTGGGGGGCCCGCCCGTGCGGGGGCCGGCGCGTCGGCCTCCCGCGCCGCGTGGGGTCGGGTGGGCCGGATGGCGGGGTCAGGGGCGGGAGTCCCGGAGCGGGAGGTTCCGGGGGGAGGGGGCCAGCCGTAGTTCGAGGACGCCCAGCAGGTCCGCCGCCCGCGCCAGCAGCCCGCCCAGCTCGGCCTGGGCCGCCGCGCCCTCGTCCAGGGTCGCGAGCCAGTTCCAGCCGGCCACCCGCTGCCGTGCGCGGCGCCGCGTGCCGAGGTCGGAGTCGTCCAACAGGGCCACGGAAGCCCGCAGTTCGGCACTTCCGCCCCGGCCCTCCAGCAGCCGGAAGGCGGCCCTGCGGGTGTGCGGGCGCCACTCGGGCCCGGTACGGGCGGCCAGCGCGGCCGTGTCCAGCCTCCGGGCCACCGGCATCAGGTGGAGCGCGGCCTCGCGGGCCACCGGGGCCGACGGGTCCTCCAGCAGCGGCAGGAGCTGCCCGTCCTCCAGGACCGCGCCCGCCCGCCGGAGCCCGGCCAGGGCGGCTGCCCGTACCGGTCCGGCGGGGTGGGCCAGCAGGCCGTGCAGCAGCGCCCGGTCGATCGGCTCCGCCACCTCGCAGTAGCCCGCCACCGCGTACCCGCTCACCCGCCCCGGGTCGGCGAGGAGCGCCCGGTAGCGGGCGTGCGGGTCCCCGCCGTCCTGGCGCACCAGCCAGCGGGCGCAGGCGCGCACCGATCCCGCCCGGTCGGCGAGGTACCGGTCGGCCTCCGCCGCCCGCCCGGCCCGGCGCAGGGCGGTGACCCCGGCGGCCCGGACGGCCGGGAAGCGCGAGCCCAGCAGGGCGTCGACCGTCCCGTCGTCCGGCCCGTCCCCGGCCATCGCCGCCAGGGCGGCGTCGGTCCACATCCGGGCGGCCACCGGATCCGGCTCGGCGGCGGCCCGCCGGGCGAGCTCCCGCGCCCCGTACCGCCCGGCGGCGAGGGCCACCCGGGCGGCGAAGCGGCGGGTCGGCAGGTCGGTGCTCCGGCCCAGCCGCTCCAGCGTCGCCCCGCGCTGCCCGGGCGTCAGCGAGTTCCAGCTCCAGGTCGTCGAGGGCAGCCCGGGGCGCCACCACGCGGCGAGGGAGGAGTACCGGCCGCCCAGGGCGGCCTCCAGCTGCTCCACCGCCCAGCCGCCGTGCTCGCGCCCGCCCAGCCGCAGCGTGAGCGGGGTGAGGGCCGCGAGTGCGAGGGCGGGGTCGTCGGCCACCGGCAGGTTCAGCGCCCGGCGGGCCCGGTCCCGGGTGCGGACCGGGTGGTGGGCCAGCACCCGGCCCAGCACCCGGCGGGCGCGCTCGCGCACGGGCGGGGCCCAGTCGGCGCACCGGATCAGGACGAGCTGCGCGGGCGGGTTGCGCCACGCGGCGAGCGCCGACGCGCGGATCCGCCCGTCGGGGTGGCACAGCCGCGCCTCCAGCCGGTCGACGGACACCCCCTGGAACCGCTGGAGGCGGCGCACCTCCCGGTCGAAGGCGATCCACGCCTCCGGCCCGTTCCCGAGCAGCCGGCCGGCCACCGGCGCGGTGTGCCCGTACACCATCTCCCGGGCCACGCTCCGCCCCCGGGCCGCGTCCTCGGCCGCGCTCCACATACGCCCTCCCCTGCTGGATCCGCCCCCGATCGTAGGCGGTGGCCCACGGTCCCGCCCGCGATATACGGCCTGGTCAGCGCCGTGGGGGAAGGGCTTGATTGACGAAACATACGGAGCAATGCATAGTTATGCTTGTTCTTGCCGTGGACCGCCGCGCGTCGCGACCCCGCCTGAATCGTTCGACGCTGTACCCGGACGGCCTCCCCGCAACCTCCGCGGCGGGGAGGCCGGCCACTTCCACCTCATGAGGAGCAGTAGCTGTGAGCAGCAACAACGGTGACGTCCGGCTCTGGGGCGGCCGGTTCGCCGACGGCCCTTCGGAGGCCCTCGCGAAGCTGTCCGCGTCGGTCCACTTCGACTGGCGCCTGGCGCCCTACGACATCGCCGGCTCCCGCGCCCACGCCCGCGTGCTCGCCAAGGCGGGCCTGCTCACGGCCGAGGAGCTCGACCGCATGATCGCGGGCCTCGACCGGCTGGAGGCCGACGTGGCCGACGGCTCCTTCGTGGGCACCGTCGCCGACGAGGACGTGCACACCGCCCTGGAGCGGGGCCTGCTGGAGCGGCTCGGCCCCGACCTCGGCGGCAAGCTGCGGGCCGGGCGCTCGCGCAACGACCAGGTGGCCACCCTCTTCCGGATGTACCTGCGCGACCACGCGCGGATCATCGGCGGCCTGGTCGCCGACCTCCAGGACGCCCTCGTCGGGCTGGCGGAGGCGCACCCGGACGTGGCGATGCCGGGCCGGACCCACCTCCAGCACGCCCAGCCCGTCCTCTTCGCCCACCACGTCCTCGCGCACGTGCAGTCCCTCTCCCGGGACGCCGAGCGGCTGCGCCAGTGGGACACCCGCACCGCCGTCTCCCCGTACGGCTCGGGCGCCCTGGCCGGTTCCTCGCTCGGCCTGGACCCGGAGGCGGTCGCCGCCGACCTGGGCTTCGAGCGCGGCTCGGTGGGCAACTCGATCGACGGCACGGCCTCGCGCGACTTCGTCGCCGAGTTCGCCTTCGTCACCGCGATGATCGGGATCAACCTCTCCCGGATCGCCGAGGAGATCATCCTGTGGAACACGAAGGAGTTCTCCTTCGTCACCCTCCACGACGCCTTCTCCACCGGCTCCTCGATCATGCCGCAGAAGAAGAACCCGGACATCGCGGAGCTCGCCCGCGGCAAGTCGGGCCGCCTCATCGGCAACCTGACCGGCCTGCTGGCCACGCTCAAGGCGCTGCCGCTGGCCTACAACCGCGACCTCCAGGAGGACAAGGAGCCCGTCTTCGACTCCTGCGACACCCTCGAGGTCCTGCTCCCGGCCTTCACCGGGATGATGGCCACCCTCACGGTCCACCGCGAGCGGATGGAGGAGCTGGCCCCGGCGGGCTTCTCCCTGGCGACCGACATCGCGGAGTGGCTGGTCAAGCAGGGCGTCCCCTTCCGGGTGGCGCACGAGGTGGCCGGCGAGTGCGTCAAGGTCTGCGAGGCCGAGGGCATCGAGCTCGACGAACTCACCGACGCCCAGTTCGCGAAGATCTCGGAGCACCTGACCCCCGAGGTCCGCACCGTCCTCAACGTCCCCGGCGCCCTGGCCTCCCGCAACGGCCGCGGCGGCACCGCCCCGTCGGCGGTGGCGGTCCAGCTCACCGAGCTGAAGGCCGACCTGGTCATCCAGCATGCCTGGGCGGTCCACAAGCAGTAGTCGAACGCCGCTACGCCCGGAGGGGCGGTACGGACCCACGCGGGCCCGTACCGCCCCTCCGGCGTGTGCGGGGGATCAGCAGACGACGGTGATCGAGAACGGCCGGTCGCTGTCGACTGCCGCGGTGCCGCCGGCGGACGGCGTCGCGGTGCGGATGAAGAGGGTGTTGCCGTTCACCTGGCCGACCAGGATCGAGGAGCTGCCCGGGCCCGGGTCGTTGCCGCCGTTGGTGTTGATCGTGCCGAGCAGCGCGCAGCCGTTCAGGCTGGAGGAGGTGCTGATGTTGTAGCGGCCGATGCCGAACTTGTTGATGCCCGTGACGCCCTGGCCGCCGAGGAACTGGCCGTTTGCGGTGACCTTGGCCCAGGCCGTGGTGGTGGCCAGGGACTGGGACGGGAGCCTCGGCTCGGCCGACGCGGTGGACGCGGCGACCGCGCCGCCGACGGCGAGCGCCACGGCGGCGGCCCCGAGGACCAGCTTCTTCGATCCGTTCATGGAACATCTCCCCTGCGGAATCAATGGAGCGCAATGCGGTGACCTGTGCGGGCGGCCCACCCCGGGAAGGGCTCGCCGGGAAGGACTCTCCCGGCTCCGGGGGCAGCGGCGAAAGCCCTGGCGGCAGCGGGTCACTCCAAATGATCAAGCTGCGCATCAACGCCTGCGGATGCGGGGAGTAGTCACCGAATGGCGTACGGTCACCGGGCCGCCGCCCAGTCCGCCAGCGCGTCGAAGTCCGGCCGGGTCAGGCCGATCCGTTCGTCCACGTACATCAGCAGCGCGTGCGCCGGGTGGAGCTGCTGGACGTATTCGCGGTCCATGGCCGTGATGTCGTCGTCGATCCAGGCGAACGGCCGCGCGCCCGCGTACTCCAGGACGTACTGCGTCTTCCAGAACGTGCCGCGCGGCGCCCGGCCGTGCATCACCGGCCAGTCGATGAACGGCAGTCGCGGCAGCCCCAGGTGCGGGCCTATCCAGTCGTTGGCCTCGTCCTTCCAGGTGGTGGCCCAGACCAGCTCGTACGCGTCGGCCAGCGCGAGCAGTTCGGTCCCGTGGCCGGGGTTGAGCCAGACCCGCAGCGGCTTGCCCTCGGTGAAGCCCGTGGGGCGCATGCGGTGGGTGGTGTAGCCCTCGGGGCGGCGCTGGGCCTTGGCCGCGTAGGGGTTCAGCGGTCCGTCGACGTCGATCAGCAGCAGTGGCTTCATGGGCGTACTTTTCCTCCCCGGCCGCCGGTCCGGCAGCCGATTTTTCCTTGGAATGAGACATTGACGTCTCATTTGAGGTATGGTTGTCTCATGGCCATGGATCGTGACCAGGTGCTCCGCGACGCGGCGGCCCTGCTCTCCCGCAAATCGACCGCGACGATGGACGAGGTGGCCCGCGCCGCCGGAATCGGCCGGGCGACCCTCCACCGGCACTTCGCCGGGCGCGACGCCCTCGTGAAGGCCCTCGAAGAACTCGGCATCCGCTGCTTCGAGATCGCCTTCGACCGGGCCCGCCTGGACGAGGGCACCGCCGTGGAGGCGCTGCGCCGCCTCGTCGCCGAGACCGAGCCCGACGCCCGGCTGCTGGCCTTCCTCGTCACCGAGAACCAGCTGTTCGAGGGCGACCAGGTCAACGAGGGCTGGGCCCGCCTCGACGCCCGCGTCGGCGACCTCTTCCGGCGCGGCCAGCGGGAGGGCGACATCCGGATCGACCTGAGCGCCGCCTGGCTCACCGAGGCCCTCTACGGCCTCGTCGGATCCTGCGCCTGGGCCGTCATGGACGGCCGGGTCGCGGCCAAGGACTTCCAATTCATGATCACCGAGTTGCTGCTCGGTGGCGTACGACGGAGTGTGGAGTGATGACCAGAACCGAACAGCTGAACCGGCAGACGGGGGCGGAGGGGAGGAGCCGCGGACGCTGGCTGGCCCTGTCCGTACTCGTCCTGGCCGTACTGCTGGTCGCGGTCGACGCCACCGTCCTCGGCCTCGCCACCCCCTCCCTCAGCGAGGACCTCAAGCCGTCCGGCACCCAGCTGCTGTGGATCGGCGACATCTACTCCTTCGTCATCGCCGGCCTGCTCGTCTCCATGGGCTCCCTCGGCGACCGCATCGGCCGCAAGAAGCTGCTGCTGATCGGGGCCACCGCCTTCGGGGCCGTCTCCGTCCTGAACGCCTACGCCACCAGCCCCGAGATGATGATCGTGGCCCGGGCGCTGCTCGGCGTCGCCGGCGCCACCCTGATGCCGTCCACCCTCGCGCTGATCCGCAACATCTTCCACGACCCCAAGGAGCGCAGCCTCGCCATCGGCATCTGGGGCGCCACCGCCTCCGCCGGCGCGGCCGTCGGACCGGTCGTCGGCGGAGCCCTGCTCCAGCACTTCTGGTGGGGCTCTGTCTTCCTGATCAACCTGCCCGTGATGGCCGTCCTGGTCGTCGTCGGCGTCAAGCTGCTCCCCGAGTCCAAGAACCCGGTCGCCGGTCCCTGGGACCTGTTCAGCGTCGCGCTCTCCCTGGTCGGCGTCATCGGCGTGGTCTACGCCGTCAAGGAAGTCGCCACCCACGGCGTGACCTGGGGCGTCGCGGTCGCCGCCGTCATCGGTGCGGGCTGCCTGTACGCCTTCGTGCGCCGCCAGTTCACCCTGCCCTCGCCGCTGCTCGACATGCGGCTGTTCAAGCACCGGGGCTTCTCCGGCGCGGTCCTCGCCGACCTGCTGACCGTCTTCGGCCTCTCCGGCCTGGTCTTCTTCCTCTCCCAGTTCCTCCAGCTGGTCCAGGGCCGCGACCCCCTGGAGGCGGGCCTGGCCGAACTGCCCGCCGCCGTCGGCGCGGTCGTCACCGGCCTGGTCGCCGGCCGGTACGCCCGCCGCTACTCGGTCCGGGTCATCGTGGCCGGCGGTCTGGCCGCCATCGGCCTGGCGCTGGCCGCCCTCACCCTGATCCACCAGAACAGCGGCTACCCGCTGCTCGGGGCCTCCCTGCTCGTCGTCGGCCTCGGCGCCGGCTTCTCCTTCACCGTCACCGCCGACGTGATCCTCTCCAGCGTGCCCAAGGAGCAGGCCGGCTCGGCCTCGGCCGTCTCCGAGACCGCCTACGAGCTCGGCGCCGCCCTCGGCATCGCCCTCCTCGGCTCCATCGTCACCGGCGTCTACCAGGGCTTCACCGCCCCGGCCTCGGTCCCGGGCCCGGTGGCCGACGCGGCCCACGAGTCCCTCGGCGGGGCCGTCGAAGCCGCCCGGGCCGTGGACCCGCAGACCGCCCACACCATGGTCGGCGCGGCCCAGGAGGCCTTCGTGGACGGGCTGCGGCTCGCCTCCGGCGTCGGCGCGGCCGTCCTGCTCGCCACCGCGGTGGCGGCCTGGTTCCTGCTGAAGGGGCAGGAGCTCCAGGACGGCGTCGAGCACTGACGTCACACCAGGGGCGGGGACCCCGGCGGGAGTTGACAGCCCGTCGGGGCTCGGGACACCATCCCCGCGATGGAGATCACCGACCTGACCCCTGCCGAACGCCGTATACGGGACGCCTTCCCGCGCGGTGAAGGCGTCGACTTCCGCGAGGGCCCCGACGAGGACGCCGCCGAGGGGCACGGCTGGGGTCCCGAGCGGACCGTGCGCGCCGAGGTGCTCGCCGCCCTCCTGCTCGGCAGTCCCGGTGTCGTGGGCCAGGTCGCCGAACTCAACGTCAAGGGCGTCCGGATCACCGGGAAGCTCAACCTCAAATACGCCGACGTCGAGCACGCGATCCGGCTCCGCGGCTGCTGGTTCGAACGCAAACCCCAGCTGTTCGGCGCCCGGCTGCGGGCCGTCGCCTTCACCGGCTCGGCGCTGCCCGGCCTCACGGCCTCCACCGTCGGCGTCGACCTGGCCCTCAGGCTGACCGGCTGCCGCTTCACCGGCCCGGTCCGGCTCGCCGGGGCGCGGATCGCCGGCAGCCTCTTCCTCCAGGACGCGGTGATCCGGCCCACCGCCCCCACCGCCGAGGCCCGGGCCGACGCCGACGAGCCGGACGAGCCCCCGCTCCAGCTCGAGCACGCCGAGATAGGCACCGACATCGTGGCCGACGGGCTCACCGTCCACGGCCAGCTCCGCCTCAACGGCGCCACCGTCGCCGGACAGGTCAGCCTCGACCGGGCCAGGCTCCTCGCCCCCGGCGGGATCGCCCTGCACGCCGAGACCGTCTCCGTCGGCACCGACCTGCGCGGCCACCGGCTGCACGCCGAGGGAATGGTCAACCTCACCGGCGCCCGCGTCCCCGGCCAGCTGATGCTCACCCGCGCCCGCCTCGCCAACCCCGGCGGAGTGGCCCTGCGCGCCAGCAGCTGCGCCATAGGGGAGCTGTGGCTGCGCAAGTGCCCGCCCGTCGACGGCATCGTCAACCTGCGCCGCAGCCAGCTGGACATGCTCTACGCCGAACCGGACACCTGGCCGCCCGTGGTCCGCACCGAGGGGCTCAGCTACCGGGTGCTCCACCCGCTCCTGCCCGCAGCGCAGCGGCTCCCGCTGCTGGAGCGCGAGGAGTCCGGCTACCTGCCCTACGCCTACGAGCAGCTCGCGGCCGCCTACCGGACCGTCGGCGACGAGACCGCCGCCCGCGACGTCCAGCTCGCCAAGCTCCGGCGGCACCGGCACACGCGGCCCCGGCACGCCCGCCTGTGGGGCCTCCTGCAGGACGTGACCGTCGGCTACGGCTTCCGGCCGCTGCGCGCGGCGGGCTGGCTCCTGCTGCTCGTCCTGACCGGCTCGATCGCGTACGGGCTGCACCACCCGAGGCCGTTGAAGGCGGGGGAGGCCCCCGACTTCAACCCGGTCTTCTACACGATCGACCTGCTGCTGCCGATCATCGGCTTCGGCCAGGAGGAGGCCTTCGCGCCGTCCGGCTGGTACCAGTGGCTGTCGTACCTGCTGGTCGTGACCGGCTGGATCCTCGCCACCACCACGGCGGCGGGCGTCAGCCGGTCACTCCAGCGCCAGTAGGAGCGGCTCAGGCGGCCTTCGCCTTGGTCGCGTACATGTCCACGTACTCCTGGCCCGACAGGCGCATGACCTCGGCCATCACCGAGTCGGTGACGGCGCGCAGCACGTAGCGGTCGCGGTCCATGCCCTCGTAGCGGGAGAACTCCATCGCCTCGCCGAAGCGGATGGTGACCCGGCCCGGGCGGATCATGCCCTTGCCGCCGGGCTGGAGCTTGTCGGTGCCGATCATCGCGAACGGGACCACGGGGGCGCCCGTCATCAGGGTGAGGCGGGCGATGCCGGTGCGGCCGCGGTAGAGCCGGCCGTCGGGGGAGCGGGTGCCCTCGGGGTAGATCCCGAAGATCTTGCCCTCCTCCAGGATCCGGCGGCCGGTCATCAGGGCGGCGACTCCGCCGTTCGCACCGTCGCGGTCGACCGGGATCATGCCGGCGCCGGTGAAGAACCAGGCCATCAGCCGGCCCTTGAGGCCCTTGCCCGTCACGTACTCGTCCTTGCCGATGAAGTGGACCGTGCGGTCGCACACCAGCGGCAGGATCACCGAGTCGATGAAGGTCAGGTGATTGCCCGCCAGGATCACCGGACCGGTGCCCGGAATGCTCTCGATCCCCTCCACGCGGATGCGGACGATCCTGCGCATGACCGAGCCGACGGTGGCTTTGAGGAACCTTGTACGGAACAACGTGAGCCCTCCGGCATCCAAAAGCGGTTTTGCACCACACGGCGGTGGCGCAGGTGAGGACGATACTCGCGGGTCACCCCTGATCGCACATCGGGTTCACGAGGTGGATACGCGGTGTTGACGTGTGTTTCCGCCATGTTCCACGCGACCCCACCCGTCAGCCATCCCCCTTGCCTACCATCGGCTCGCCGTTTTCCAAAAGAAGCCGAGCGCTTAACAAACATTTCCGAACAAGGAGTGGCACTGATGACGCAAGGTGAGACAGCCCGGCGCACCGTCCTGGGAGCAGCGGTCCTCGCGGCCGGAACCGGAATCACCACGCTCACCGCCGGGACCGCCTCCGCGAGCGGCTCCGGACACGGCGAGGGAGGCTACCGCGACCTCCCCGTCCCCCTGGTCATCGGCCACCGCGGCTCCAGCGGCTACCGGCCCGAGCACACCCTCGGCTCCTACCAACTCGCCCTCGACCTCGGCGCCGACGTCGTCGAACAGGACCTCGTCCCCACCAAGGACGGCCACCTGGTCTGCCGCCACGAGAACGAGATCGGCGGCACCACCGACGTCGCCGACCACCCCGAGTTCGCCGGCCGCCGCACCACCAAGACCGTCGACGGGGTCTCCGTCACCGGCTGGTTCACCGAGGACTTCACCCTCGCCGAGCTGCGCACCCTACGCGCCAAGGAGCGCATTCCGGCCATCCGCCAGCGCAACACCCTCTACGACGGCCGCTGGCCCGTCCCCACCTTCGAAGAGGTGCTGCGCTGGGCCGACCGCGAGGGCAAGCGGCGCGGCAAGCGCGTCTGGCTCCACGTCGAGACCAAGCACCCCACCTACTTCCGGGGCCTCGGCCTCGGCCTGGAGGAGCCGCTGGCCGCCCTGCTGCGCCGCTACGGCCGCGCCGGACGGGACGCCGCCGTCTTCCTCCAGTCCTTCGAGCCCTCCAGCATCCAGCGGCTCTCCCGCCTGGTGTCCGCCCCGCGCGTGGTCCTGCTCTCCGCCGCGAACACCCGCCCCTGGGACTTCGAGGTGGCCAAGGACCCCCGCACCGTCGCCGACCTGGTCAAGCCCGAGGGCCTCCAGTGGATCGCCGGCTTCGCCCAGGGCATCGGCCCCACCCTGGACCTCATCGTCCCGCGCACCCCGGACGGCAAGCTCGGCGCACCCACCACCCTCGTGCCCGACGCCCACGCCCGCGGCCTCGTCCTGCACCCCTACACGGCGCGCAACGAGAACACCTTCCTGCCCGCCGAGTACCGCAAGGGCACCGACCCCAACGCCTACGGGGACGCCTTCGGCGCCTTCCGGCGGTACTTCGAGCTCGGCATCGACGCCATCTTCACCGACAACCCCGACACCGGACTCCTCGCCGCCGAGGCCTTCCGCCCCGGACGCGGCGTCAACCACTGACCCCCGGGCCACGTACGGGTGGGCCGGGTCCGGCGGGGAAACCGCCCGGCCCGGCCCCCGCGTCCCGCCCGGCATGGACCTGCGACGCGAACCGGAACTGATCGAGGAACTGCGCCCGCTGCTCTCCGCCGAGGCGGCCGCGGAGGCCCCCGCCGCCGGGGTGGACGCCGCCGACCTGGAACAGGCCGTCTGGGTGCGGCTGCTCGAACAGGGCCCGCCCGGCCCCGGTCCCTCCGGCCGGGCCCGCTGGCTGCGGCGGGCCGTGCGCGCCGAGGCCCGGCTCGCCCGGCGCCGGGCCCGGCGGGAAGTCCCGTACGGGACCGCCCCCGCCCCCACCGCCGAACCCGAGGACGCCCTGCTGCACGGGGAGGCGAACCGCGCCCTCCGATCGGCGGTCGCCCGATTGCCCGGACGCTGCCCCGAGCTGATAGCCGCACTTCTGTCGCCCAGGGACCTCACATACCGTGAAATCGCAGGAGAGTTGGGTATCTCACAAGGAAGTTTGGGGCCGGTACGTTCCCGTTGCCTGGGATGTCTGCGCAGAATGCTCGCCGGAGAGGTTGCGGCTCCTGGCCCTTGGGGAAAGGAGCGGTAGACCAGAGAGCTACCGGTGAGCGGGAGGCATGCGCACATGGGCATGAGCGTGACCATTTCGGCGGCGGCCGCCGAAGACGCCGAGCAGATCTTCAAGCTGCAGTACCTGGCGTTCCAGCGGGAGGCCGAGCTGTACGGCAACTACCTCATCCAGCCGCTCACCCAGTCCCTGGACTCCCTCAAGGAGGAGCTGGCCACGGACACCGTCCTGGTGGCCCGGCTCGGTGACGAAGTGGTCGGCGCGGTGCGCGGCAGCGTCGGCGAGGACGGCACGGCCAGCATCGCCAAGCTGTGCGTCCACCCCCGCCTCCAGGGCCACGGCCTCGGCGCCCGGCTGCTGCGCGCGGTCGAGGAGGCCCTCGCCGGTCACGGCGGCACCACCCGCTTCCGCCTGCACACCGGTCACAAGAGCGAGTCCAACCTGCGGCTCTACCGCAAGGCCGGCTACGCGAAGGTCGGAAACCGCACCGCCTCCGACGGCGTGCACCTGGTGATCCTGGAGAAGGACGCCGAGGTCCCCGCCGACTACACCGTCAGCGCCTGAGTCCTCCGGACCCGCGTCCGCGTCAGCGTCCGCGTCAGCGCTTGGCGCGCAGCCAGAGCATCCCGGTGACCGGAAGGACCACCGGGATGAACAGGTAGCCCATCCCGAAGTCCGACCACACGGTCGCGTCGGGGAAGGCCTCGGGCCGGATCAGCGTCCAGGTCCCGACGGCCAGCACGCCCGCGAGCTCGGCGGCGCAGCACACCAGTGCCGCCCGCCGGGCCCGGTCGCCGCCGCGTACGAGCGAGTACGTGATGAAGGCGTAGACCAGCGCCGCCGCCCCCGACAGGGAGTAGGCCAGCGGCGCCCGGTCGAACTCGGTGGAGATCTGGTACGCCGAACGCGAGACCGCGCCGACCACCATGACCCCGTAGAGCCACACCAGCAGCAGCCCCGGCCCGGAGACCAGCCGCTTGCGGGTTTCCGGCGAGGCGGTCGTCGTGTCAGGCACCGGCGGATCCCCAGATGTCGTAGAGGCGCACTTCCAGCACGGCGAGGACGACCGCGCCCGCGGCCACCGTCACCGAACCCCACTTGGTGCGCTCGGTCAGCGAGAGCAGCCCGGCCGCCGGGACCGCCGCGAAGGCGCCCACCAGGTAGGCCACGAACAGCACCGTGCCCTGTGCGGGCTTCTCGCCCCGGCCCAGCTGGACCAGGCCGACCACCAGCTGGGCCAGTGCCAGCAGGGTCACCACGGCCATGCCGATGAAGTGCCAGTCCTTGGTCGGCTGGTCCCGCCATGCGGCGTGGCCGCACCAGGCGGCGAGGGCGAGGGCGGCCGCACCGAGGGCGGCCGTCAGGGCGTCGAGCATGCTGCGAGGGTATTACGGCCCCCGGGAGCGCCCGTGCGGGGGGCGGTGACGGGGCGCGGAGGGTGGCCTTGGCCACAGCGGGGGTCCCCGCCCGGTGTCGCGCGGGCCGGGCGCCCGGAGCCCGCCCGCCCGTGCCGGGACTGGCCGGGAGGGCTCTCGGGCCGCCCTGGACGGGGTGCCGGAGAGGGCCCCTCTCGTCCGGAATGCGATCGGAATCCGTCCGCTATCCGGACAGCATTGATCGGTGAACCGGCATGTCTGCTTTACTGGGCCCATGACCACGACGAGCAGCCGCACCCTTGCGACCGAGGCGACGATGACGCCCGGTGCTCGTTGTATGTGTCGAATGTGCGCCTTCTGAGGGCCCCTTCCCCCGCGGTCTCGCGCCCCGAAGCGAGACGAGGCGAGCCACTCCGCCGTCCAGGTCACCGCTGATCTGCGTCCCGGACCCGCTTCAGCCCCGCGCACGTGTCGACACGAATCCTTTGTGACGGTTCGACCCGTATCGCGTCCCCAGATGTTTGCCCCGTGCACGGTCCCGCACGCCGTGCACTCGACAGCGACGGAATTCCTGTGATCACCACATCGGGCCTCACGAAGGTCTACCAGTCCCGTGGCCGCGAGGTCACCGCCCTGGACGGCGTCGACCTCCACGTCCGCGAGGGCGAGGTCTACGGCGTCATCGGCCAGAGCGGCGCCGGCAAGTCCTCCCTCATCCGCTGCGTGAACCTGCTGGAACGCCCCACCACCGGCACCGTCACGGTCGACGGCGTCGAGCTCACCGCCCTCGCCGGCCGCGGCCGGCGCGCGGGCAAGGAGCTCCGCGAGGCCCGCAGCCGCATCGGCATGGTCTTCCAGCACTTCAACCTGCTGTCCTCCCGGACCGTCCAGGCCAACATCGAGCTCCCCCTGGAGATCCTCGGCACCGACCGCCGCGAACGCTCCCGCAAGGCCCTGGAGCTCCTCGACCTCGTCGGCCTCGCCGACAAGGCCAAGGCCTACCCCACCCAGCTCTCCGGCGGCCAGAAGCAGCGCGTCGGCATCGCCCGCGCCCTGGCCGGCGACCCCAAGGTGCTCCTCTCCGACGAGGCCACCAGCGCCCTCGACCCCGAGACCACCCGCTCCATCCTCCAGCTCCTGCGCGACCTCAACCGGCAGCTCGGCCTCACCGTCCTGCTCATCACGCACGAGATGGACGTCGTCAAGAGCATCTGCGACTCCGCCGCCCTGATGAAGAGGGGCCGGATCATCGAGTCCGGCACCGTCTCCGAGCTCCTCGCCACCCCCGGCTCCGAGCTCGCCGCCGAACTCTTCCCCGTCAGCGGCGCCGCCACCGGCCCCGAGCACACCGTCGTCGACGTCACCTTCCACGGCGAGGCCGCCACCCAGCCGGTCATCTCCCAGCTGTCCCGCACCTACAACATCGACATCTCGATCCTCGGCGCCGCGATGGACACCGTCGCCGGCCGCCAGATCGGCCGCATGCGCATCGAGCTGCCCGGCCGCTACGAGGACAACGTCGTACCCGTCGGCTTCCTGCGCGAGCAGGGCCTCCAGGTCGACGTGGTCGACGGGACCGCCCCCGCCACGGACGAAATCGACGACGAACTGGCCGAACTGGTCAAGGACGGTGCCAAGTGACCTGGTCCGAGATGCAGCCCCTGCTCACCCAGGGCACGTACGACACCCTCTACATGGTCCTGTGGTCCACCCTGGTGACCGTCCTCGGCGGACTGCCCATCGGCATCCTCCTCGTCCTCACCGACAAGGGCGGCCTCCTGCGCAACCAGCCGCTCAACAAGGCCCTCGGCGTGATCGTGAACATAGGCCGCTCGCTGCCGTTCATCATCCTGCTGATCGCCCTCATCCCGGTCACCACGGCCGTCGTCGGCACCTTCATCGGCCCCACCGCCATGATCGTCCCGCTGGCCATCGGCGCCATCCCCTTCTTCGCCCGGCTCGTCGAGACCGCCGTCCGCGAGGTCGACCACGGCCTGATCGAAGCCGTCGAGTCCATGGGCGGCGGCATCCCGACCCTCGTCGGCAAGGTCCTCCTCCCGCAGGCCCTGCCCTCCCTGGTCGCCGCCGTCACCACCACCGTCATCACCCTCGTCGGCTACTCCGCCATGGCCGGCGCCGTCGGCGGCGAAGGACTCGGCTCCAAGGCCATCACCTACGGCTTCCAGCGCTTCGAGACCGGCTTCATGGTCGCCACCGTCGTGGTCCTGATCGCCCTCGTCACGGTGATCCAGCTGATCGGCGACGGCGTGGTGCGCGTCCTCGCCCGCCGCGGCCGGACAGCCTGAGCCCGCCCCGGGCCGCCCCTGAGTTTCCCCACCCGAGAAAGCCCGCACTTGTCGTGCCTGGGCCACCACCAGCGGATCCCCACCCCGGACCCGCACCCGCAAGAAAGGCACTCTTCGTGCGTAAGAACACCAAGCTCACCGCCATCGCCGCCGCCTCCGCCGCGCTCGCCCTCGGCCTCACCGCCTGCGGCAGCTCCTCGGACCCGTCCTCCACCAAGGCCGACGGCGGCAAGGTCGACGAGAGCAAGCCCCTGGTCATCGCGGCCTCCCCGAGCCCCCACGCCGACATCCTGAACTTCGTCAAGGACAAGCTGGCGGCCAAGGAGGGCCTCAAGCTGGAGGTGAAGGAGTTCACGGACTACGTCCTGCCCAACACCGCCACCGAGCAGGGCCAGGTCGACGGCAACTACTTCCAGCACAAGCCGTACCTCGACGACTTCAACAAGAAGAACGGCACCCACATCGTGCCCGTCGTGAACGTGCACCTGGAGCCCCTCGGCCTCTACTCCAAGAAGGTCAAGGCCCTCACCGACATCAAGGCCGGCCAGACCATCGCCGTCCCCAACGACACCACCAACGAGGGCCGCGCGCTCCAGCTGCTCGCCGCGAACAAGCTGATCACCCTCAAGGACGGCGTCGGCACCAGCGCCAAGCTCTCCGACATCACGGACAAGAAGGGCCTGGAGTTCAAGGAGCTGGAGGCCGCCACGGTCCCGCGCGCCCTGAACGACGTCGACGCCGCCGTCATCAACGGCAACTACGCCCTCGAGGCCAACCTCTCGCCCGCCAAGGACGCCCTGGTCCTGGAGAAGGCCGAGGGCAACCCGTACGCCAACTTCCTGGCGGTCAAGGACGGCAACCAGAACGACCCGCGCATCCAGAAGCTCGCCAAGCTCCTGAACTCCGACGAGGTCAAGAAGTTCATCCAGGACAAGTACCAGGGCTCGGTCATCCCGGCCTTCGGCACCCCGGCCGCCTAAAGAACCGCCGGGCCGGCACCGGATCTCCGGCCCCGCGCGCCCTCCCGGGCACGCGGGGCCGCGGGCTGCCCGGACACGGCCCCGGCCGTGCCCGCTTCCGGGCAGCCCGGCCCTGCACATCCCCGGGCCGATGCTGCATGCTGTGGCCTACGACCCGCCGAAACGGTCCGTCTCAGGCATGGAGCTGCGCATGACTACCACCTTCCCGGACGTCACCATCAGCACGGACCGGCTGGTGCTGCGCCCCTTCGAGGAGGAGGACGTCACCGCGCTCGCCGAGATGATGAACGACGAGCAGGTCACCGCCTGGACCCCGGCACCCCACCCCTACACCCGCGCCGACGCCCGCGCCTGGACCACCGACCGCTCCCACGCCGAACGCACCTCCGGCCGCGGCATCGTCCTCGCCGTCACCGAGTTCCTCACCCACCGCCTCGTCGGCAGTGTCCACCTCCGCGACACCGACTGGCGCACCCGCACCACCGAGATCCGCTACGTCACCGCCCCCTGGGCCCGCGGCGAGGGCTACGCCGCCGAATCCGTCCTCGCCGTCGCCCGCTGGCTCTTTCGCGAGCAGCAGTTCGAGAGACTCGAGCTGCGCACCGCCGCCGGCAACACCGCCGCCCAGCAGGTCGCCCAGAAGATCGGCTGCATCAGCGAAGGCGTCCTGCGCAACGCCTGGACCGTCCGCACCCAGTCCGCCGACGGCGGCTGGGCCGACACCCGCACCGACCTCATCGTCTGGAGCCTGGTCCCCGAGGACCTAGACGACGAGGACGCCGACGCCTTCGACGAGGTGTACGGCGCCTACGAAACCTACGACAGCCACGACAGCCACGACAGCCACGACAGCCACGAGGCCCGCCGGTCCCGCGCCGGGTACCCGGCCCACGCCGTCACCGCGGACCGGCACCGACCCGTGACCAGGTAGTCTCGCAGTGCGCGAACCCGACGAAACTTCGCCTGCCCCCACCCCAGGAGACTGACGACGATGGCCGACCGGGTCACGGTGATCGGCTGGGACGGCTCCCCCCTGACCGCGGCCGCCCGGTCCGCGCTCTCCGCGGCCACCCTCGTGGCCGGCGCCGCCCACCACCTCGCGCTCCCCGAAGTCCCGCCCGGCGCCGAACGCATCCGCCTCGGCAGCCTCGGCCTCGCCGCCCGCCGCATCGCCGGCCACCGCGGCACCGCCGTCGTCCTCGCCGACGGGGACCCCGGCTTCTTCGGCGTCGTCCGCACCCTGCGCGCCCCCGAACACGGCCTGGAAGTAGAGGTCGTCCCCGCCGTCTCCTCCGTCGCCGCCGCCTTCGCCCGCGCCGGGATGCCCTGGGACGACGCCCAGGTCGTCGTCGCCCACCCCCGCACCCTGCGCCGCGCCGTCAACGTCTGCCGGGCCCGCGGCAAGGTCGCCGTCCTCACCTCGCCCGGCGCCGGCCCCGCCGAACTCGCCCTGCTCCTCGAAGGGGTCCACCGGACCTTCGTCATCTGCGAGGAACTCGGCACCGACCGCGAACGCGTCACCGTCCTCACCTCCGACGCCGCCGCCGACCACACCTGGCGCGACCCCAACGTCGTCATCGTCATCGGCGGCGCCGGACACCCCGCCACCGCCGACGCCCCCTGGCTCCTCGGCCAGAACCCCGCCCAGAACCCCGCTGCCGGACGCGGCTGGGCCCGCCCCCACCCCGACCCGGACGCGGGCGAGGGGGAGTCGCCGCAGCTGCGCGCCGCCCAGCTCGCCCGCCTCGGCCCCCGCCCCGGCGACCTCGTCTGGGACATCGGCACCGGCCACGGCGCCCTCGCCGTCGACGCGGCCGCCTTCGGCGCCGCCGTCATCGCCGTCGACGCCGACCCGCGCGCCTGCGAACGCGCAACCGCCGCCGCCCGCAGGCGCGGTGTGCAGATCCAGGTCGTCGCGGGCCGCGCTCCACACGTGCTCGAGAACCTGCCCGAACCCGATGTCGTACGGGTCGGGGGCGGCGGCGCTCCCGTCGTCGCCGCCGTCGCCGACCGCCGCCCCGAACGGATCGTCAGCCACGCCTCCACGCGCGACGAGGCCGAGGCCATCGGACGCACCCTCACCGAACACGGGTACGCCGTCGAATGCGCGCTCCTGCAGTCCGTCGGCCTCGACACCAGGACCTGGGCCGAACAGGAGCGTTCCGTGGTGTTCCTGCTGGCAGCCGAACGCCCCGTGAACCGCTGAGACGGAGCCCGGGGTAGGCTGGCCGATCGTCGTACCGCCAGGCAGGCGCGCGACGTGGCGCAGTCCACAGCGGACCGTGCCGGTTTCCGGCCGACACGATGGCCGACGAGCGCGACAATGCTCAGGAGTTGTCGTGCGGGCGCACACGAGACGTGGCGCCGCGCGGTGACCCCGCTCGTCGGGCCACCAGGGCGCCGGGCGAGCGAAGAGGCGAAGAGGCAACACCGATGGGCGAGGGGTAAGCATGACTGACACCGGCCAGGTCCCGGGCGAGGGTCACCCGGACAACGCGGGCATGGTGGATCAGCAGGGCGTTCCCGCTCCGGTCCCGCCGATGCCCCCGCTGCCGCCGATGCCCCCGGCCGGCTACGCCTTCCAGGACCTCGTCGACGACCCCGCCGAGGACGAGGAACTGCTGCTGATGCCCAGCGGCCACGGCCAGGGCGGTGCCTGGAGCGACCCCCAGGTGGTCCCGCAGGCCCCCGTCTTCCCCGGTGAGTTCCCCACCGAACAGGGTTACACCGAATACCCCCAGCCGCAGGCCGTCGGCTACCCCGAGCAGGGGCACCTCGGCTTCCCGGAGCCCGGCTTCGCGATGCCCGGCGCGCAGCCCGTGCCCGGCCAGGAGCCGGTGCCGGGTCAGCAGGTGGTCCCGGGGCAGCCGATGCCGGGTCAGTCCCCGGCGGGCCGGCCGGTGCAGGACCCTTCCCTCGCCGGCCGGCCGCTCCCGGGCCAGCCGCACGGCTTCCCCGACGGCACCTTCCCCGACGGCACCTTCCCCGACCCCGCTGCCCCCGAGGGCTTCGCCGACCCCGCCGCGTACAGCGCCGGCGCGCACGAGACCGGCGGCCGTGACTCCGGCTCCCTGGACCTCGGCGGGCTCGTGGTCCCGCCCGCAGCCGCCGCCGCGGCCGGTCAGATGCCGCTCGCCGCGCCCGTGGCCCCGTCCCGCCGGCCCCTGCACATGGGCCCGCCCGTGCCCGAGGCCACCGGGGGAGTCGTACGTTCCCTCGCGGACCGGGGGCCCGCCGCGGCCCCGGCCCCCGGCATGGCGCCGCCGGTGCCGGCCGGCCCCGCCGTGGCCGTCCCGACCGGGGCGCCCGCCGTCGCCGTTCCGACCGGAGCCCCCGCCGTCGCCGTCGTCCCCGCCCCGGTGGCGGAGGCGGCCCCGGAGGCCGCCGGACCCGACGCGGCCGCCGCCGGGGGTGCGACCGCCCCGGAGACCGCCCCGGAGACCCCGCCGGGCGCCGAGCCCCTGGGCGCGGCCGAGCCGTCGGCCGCCGCCGCGGTGCCGGGCGCGCCGGAGCCGGTTGTGGTTGCGGGTGCCGGTGTGGTTCCCGGGGTGCCCGCCGCGGGTCCCGAGTACCTGGACGTCCCGGGCGCGGAGGCCGTCGTGGCCCCGGTGGCCCCGGTCGCCCCGCAGCTGGGCGAGGTCCCGCCGCAGGCCGGCGCGCCCTGGGCGGCGGAGCCCGCGGGTGCGGGCGCCGAGCAGGTGGCTCCGGCCGAAGGCCTGCCGGTGAACGAGGGCCAGGCCGCCGCAGAGGTCCAGCCGGTGGCGGACGGTCAGCCGGCGGCCGCGGTGGACGGCCCGGCCGTCGTCGAGGGCCTGCCGGTGGCCGAGGTCCCGGCCGCCGCGGCCGAGGGCGCGCCCGTGGGCGAGGTCCAGGCCGTGGCCGAGGCCGCCGCGGCGCCGGAGGCCGTACCGGCGGCGCCGGAGGCCGTCGAGGCCCCCGAGACCGTGGCCGGTGAGGCCGCCGCCGGGCCCGAGGGCGTCACCGCCCCCGAAGGCGCCCCCGCGCCGGCCGCCGAAGCGGCTCCGGCAGCCGAGGGCACGCCCGGCACGCCCGAGCCCGTCACCGCTGCCGCGCAGGCCCCCGAGGGTGCGGAGAACCCGGCCGAGCAGGCCGTCGAGGCACCGGTCGTGGTGCTCGCCGAGGTGCCCCCGGCCGAACCGGTGGTCCAGGCCGCCGACGCCCCCGCCGTGACCGTGACCCCGGACGCGCCGACCGACCCCGCCGCGCCGGCCGACGTCGTCCCGGCCGAGCCGGCCCCCGACTCCGCCGAGGCGGCGGAGCCCGTCGCCGCCGACGCCGAGCCCGCCACCGGCGACCCCGCCGACCCCGCCCCGGTCGACGGCGAAGCCGCCGCCGAGGTCCCGGCCGAGCCGCAGCCCTCCGCCGGCGAGCCGGCCCCCGGCTACGCCGACGCCGAGCGCGAGGCCGTCCTGCGGGTCATGCGCGAGCGTCGCGACATCCGCAACGGCTTCCGCACCGACCCGATCCCGCACGAGGTGCTGCTGCGCGTCCTGGAGGCCGCCCACCACGCCCCGAGCGTCGGCCACTCCCAGCCGTGGGACTTCGTCGTCATCCGCTCGGCCGAGACCCGTCGCACCATGCACGAGCTCGCCCAGCGCCAGCGCGAGGCCTACGCCAAGTCGCTGCCCAAGGGCCGGGCCAAGCAGTTCAAGGAACTGAAGATCGAGGCCATCCTCGACACCCCGGTGAACATCGTCGTCACCGCCGACCCCACCCGCGGCGGCCGCCACACGCTCGGCCGGCACACCCAGCCGCAGATGGCGCCGTACTCCTCCGCCCTCGCCGTCGAGAACCTCTGGCTCGCCGCGCGCGCCGAAGGCCTCGGCGTGGGCTGGGTCAGCTTCTTCGACGAGCGCGAGATGGTCCGCGCCCTCGGCCTCCCCGAGCACCTGGAGGTCGTCGCCTACCTGTGCGTCGGGTACGTCGACGAGTTCCCCGAGGAGCCGGAGCTGATGCAGGCGGGCTGGGCCCAGCGCCGTCCGCTGGCCTGGGTCGTGCACGAGGAGACGTACGGGCGCCGCGCGCTGCCCGGCGAGGCCCCGCACGACCTGCTCTCCGACACCGTCGCCAGCATCCGCCCGCTCGACGCGAAGGCGCTCGGCGAGGCCTGGGAGCGGCAGAAGCGGATGACGAAGCCGGCGGGCGCGCTCGGCATGCTGGAGATCATCTCCGCGCAGCTGGCGGGCCTGTCGCGGGTCTGCCCGCCGCCGATCCCGGAGCCGGCCGCCGTCGCGATCTTCGCGGGCGACCACGGGGTCCACGCCCAGGGCGTCACGCCGTGGCCGCAGGAGGTCACCACGCAGATGGTGGCCAACTTCCTGGGCGGCGGGGCCGTCTGCAACGCCTTCGCCAACCAGGTCGGCGCCGAGGTCTGCGTCGTGGACGTGGGCGTGAAGGGCGACCTGCCGGCCACCCCCGGCCTGCTGCCCCGCAAGGTCCGCCCGGGCACGGACGACCTGTCCGCGGGCCCCGCGATGAGCCGCGAGGACGCCGTCGCCGCCATCGAGGTCGGCATCGAGACCGCGCGCGACCTCGTCGCGGCGGGCAACAAGGCGCTCCTGACGGGCGAGATGGGCATCGCCAACACCACGGTGTCGGCGGCCCTCATCTCCGTCTTCACGGGCGTCGACCCGGCCGAGGTCACGGGCCGGGGCACCGGCATCAACGACGAGACCCACGCCCGGAAGGTCGACGTCGTCCGCCGCGCCCTGGAGCTCCACCAGCCGGACGTGAACGACCCGATCGGCGTCCTCGCGGCCATCGGCGGCCTGGAGCACGCCGCGATCGTCGGCCTGATCCTCGGCGGCGCCTCCCTGCGCACGCCGGTCATCCTGGACGGCGTGAGCGCGGGCGCGGCCGCCCTGGTGGCCCGCGCCATCGCCCCCGAAGCCCTGTCGGCCTGCATCGCGGGCCACCGCAGCGCGGAACCGGGCCACGTGGCCGCCCTGAACAAGCTGGGCCTGCGCCCCCTGGTCGACCTGGACCTCCGCCTCGGCGAAGGCACGGGCGCCCTCCTGGCCCTCCCCCTGGTCCAGAGCGCGGCCCGCGCGATGCACGAGGTCGCCACGTTCGACTCGGCGGGCGTGACGGAGAAGTAACCGCCACGACGCAGCGGGGCCGGACACCACAACGGTGCCCGGCCCCGCTGCTTTGGGCGCCGGGGGCTGGGGGCTGGGGGCTGGGGGCGGTGGGTCGGGGAGGCGAGCCCGCCATCTCCCCCGCGAGGGGCCGGGGGCTGGGCGGCGTCTGCCCACCCGCCTCCCTTCTGCGGGCCGGTGCCCAGGGGATCGGGGAGCCCGCCGGGCGGTACTGAACAGCGGGCCGGGGCCGGGGGAGGGCGGGTCTTCCTCGGCTCCCTCAGGGAGGGTTGGGGGGTTCCCGCCAGTCTCATCGTCCTTCCGCGTCGGGCCGCCCTGTCAAGAGCGCTCCTTCGTCGCGTCGCTACGCGATGTCGCTGCGCTCCACTCTTGACAGCCCGACCCGCCACGAAATGCCGAAGACTGCCGGGAACCCCCCAAAGGAACGGGACGGACGTAAGTCAGACATACGGCGGGATCAGCGATGAGCCGGGCGGTCGGGGGACGGCAGGCCGGCCATCCGGCCCCCGACCGCCGCAATCGGAGCCGGGGGCCGCCCCACGCAACAGATCGCTACGCGCTTCTCATCGATTGGCGTCCTACGGCCGTTTGTGGCCGCTACCCGCACGAAATGCCAATCAGGCAGGCATCCGGGCCGGCAGGCGCGTCAGATCGCTACGCGCTCCTCACTTCTCGGCGTCTGCTGCCCGTCTTGGGTTGTTATTGCTGGTCCAGTTCCTGGATCGCTTTGAGCACCAGGGACCGGGCGTGCGTTCCGTACACGGCCATGGCGCGGAGTTGCTCGAAGGCCTTCAGGTAGACGGCGATCTCCGATGGCTGTGTGATGTTGACCTCTGCGGAGAGGAGTTCCACTGAGACGAGCATGTCGTCGTAGACGTGGAACGTCTCGACGGGCCACATCGACCGGGGGTTGACCGAGGTCGGGATGATGCCGAGGGAGACGGCCGGGAGGGCTCCGGCCGTGAGGAGATACCCGAGTTGGGCGGCGGTGGAGGCTGGGTCGCCCATGCGGTAGTGCAGGGCGGCCTCCTCTACGACGATGACGGCGCGGCGGCCGGGGCGGTGGATGACGCGTGAGCGTTCGACACGGGCGCGTGCGGCTTCAGGGCCGCCGTCGGGATAGCCCCGGAAGGAGGCGATGGTGCTGAGGAGCGCGCCGGCGTAACCCTCGGTCTGGAGGAGGCCCGGGACGAGGGTGGAGGAGTAGATCCGAAACAGCTGTGTGTCGGCGAAGAATTGGGTCCAGGACTCCTGGAGCTTCGTGAGACCGGCTCTGACCTGGTGTCGCCACTCGTTGTAGAGGGTTTCCGCATTCAGCGACTGGGCGATGAGGTCGGGTGCCTCGTCAGGGGCTTCGCAGGCGCGGCACCAGTTTCGTATGTCTCGGCTTGAGGGCGCCGTGCGGGCGTTCTCGATGCGGGACGTCTTGGAGTGGTGCCAGCCGCAGGCCGTGGCCAACTCGGCAACGGTAAGTCCGGCGCACTTGCGTAGGTAACGCAACCGTAAGGCGACGGCTTCACGGGCGCCCTGCGCAGAGGAAGAGGGGTAGGCAGCCATGGGGTGTGAGACCTGTTCCTGCTTCTTCAGGATTTGTATTCATCGTGTGGGACAGCTCGTGCCCAGACCGTTTCGAATGTCTGGGCAGACCGCTTCGTCGAACTCGGGTCGTTTGTGATCTCGTCGCCCACGGAGGAGCCGTCACCGGAGAAGTGGTTCCAGTGGACCCACTCGCCGTCGAACAACCAGAAGTCGCTGCCCGGCAGGGCGATGTCTGAGGCACGGCGGCGCGGCAGCCAGCGGACCTGCTCGCCTGCCGTGACGTTGGTGAACGTGCCCTCGTGGAGAAAGCGCGTGTACTCGCTGACGGGTTCGGAAACGATCCGGGCCCGTCGGATGACGGCGCCACGACCGACGTTCTCGGCGACCAGGTCCAGTCAGGGGCGCTACCAGGACCCCCTGTCGTTCCGGTCGTGCCGGAAGCCTTCGCGCCATTCGGCGAACGGGCCTTCCTCGTAGTCGACCGCGTACGAGTCGCGCATCTCCGGGTGCACTGCGGAGACGCAGTCCGCCATCAGCTCATCAAACGTGGGCGTCGAGGACATCGCCCGCCTCCCTGATCATGTGCAGCATGCGGGCAGGGATCCTGATCACGGCCTCCCCTTCGGGAATTCCCTCGGCGTGACCGGAATCTCGGTCGCAGGGCCGACTTTCACCCCCGGAAGTCCGAGCCGGTGCTCCAGGCCAGCCCAAACCGCCGGGCCGCGCTTGTCACCGGTGTCAGATCCATCGCCTACGAACACTAACGCCACGTCAGCTATCGCTAGCAGCCTGTGCAGTTCTGTGCAGCACTGGCCCGGCAGACGACTCGCCCGTCAGGCGTCTGCCGCAGCAAGGACGGTGGACTGATGACGTGTGTGCACAAAAATGCACATCGCTGGCCATCGAGCCACCCCTCTCAGCAGGCTTGCGTGCACCACCCGACGAACGGCTGGGAGGAACCCATGACCCGCCGTACCCTGCACGGCTGCGCCCGCAGTGTGCTCAGCATCGACACCCCCGACGACCCGTACTTGCAGGTGATGGCCGTATCCGAGCCGAGCCAGGACCTGCTCGATCGTGCTCGGGCCGGCTGGGAGCAGTTCCTCGGTTTCACCGAGGAGACCTCCGATGAGTGAGCAGTACGAGTACGTCCCCCACCGCCTCCTCCGCCACCGTGTCCGCGACCTCGTCTCCGGCACCGAGGGTGAGCTGATGGCCGTCATCAACGAGAACGTCTCGGACACCGGCATCGAGCGCTGGATGGAGCTCGCCTACATCCGGGCCGCCTCGGGCCGGGAATTCACCACACCCGCCGTCAACGTCCAGCCGGCCTGACGGTCGACAGCACCCCAGGGAGACGAATGAGCACGCCGTTCCCACCCCCACCGTGCAGCACCAAACCGGGCAAGCCCCCGCCGCCCGCCTCGGTCACCACCATGCCGGGCACCAGGGACGCCCGAGCGCTCCTCGCACCGGACGACTTCTCGGCCGTCACCGCGACCGTCACCGCCCACAACCCGCGCATGGACTGCTTCCTGGCCGAGCGAGTCGTCCTGGAAGCCCTCAAGTCCGTCGCCACCGCCGCCGAAAGCTCCGAGAGCATCGCGCCGTCCCACCTCGTCGACAAGGGCTGGCACGCGCTCATCCTGCACACCGCCCTGTACCAGCGGCTGTGCTCGCGACTTGGGGGCTTCGTCGACCACGACCCCGGTCCCCACGGCCCGCCGGGCAACTCCTCGAACTCGATCGACCGGACCGTCTCGTCCATCGAACTCGCCGGTTTCCCGGTGGATCGAAACCTGTGGCAGGCGCAGGCGTGGTGATCACGACTGAGTTCACCACGACCCCGACCGACGTCGTGACCTGCGAAGCCTGCTGGCAGAACCCCGTCCAGGCCGCCCGCGTCACCCATGCCGGCAGCCGGCGCGACCTGCTGTGCGTCCTGTGCGCCCAGCACAACCACCCGGTGCGGGTCGACATCTTCCCGCCCTTGGGCATCTACAAGCTCACCTGGAGGACGATCACCATGGGCAAGCACCGCAACCCCGGCTTCCCGGAACAGCCGCCCAACCCCGGCCCGCCGCTCCCCTCACCTCCCCCCACGCCCACCCCCGGCCGCCCGCCCGTGTAGTCACCCGACGAGGCCTCCGTCCTCGAAGACCCGACCCAAGACGGCCGCCGGACGCTGAGAGGACGGAAGCGCGTAGCGATCTGACGCGCCCACCGGCCCCGGATGCCTGCCTGATTGGCATTTCGTGCAGGTAGCGGCCCCAGACAGGCGGCGGACGCTGAGACGGGAGGAGCGCGTAGCGATCTGCTGCGAGCGGTAGCTCCGATTGCTGCCGATGGCAGCCCGGATGCCCGGCCTGCCGGCCCCCGACCGCCCGGCTGGTCGCTGATCCCGCTGCATGTCCATCTCCGGTCCGTCCCGTTCCTTTGGGGGTTTCCCGGCAGTCTTCGGCTTTTCGTGGCGGGACGGGCTGTCAAGAGTGGAGCGCAGCGACATCGCGTAGCGACGCGACGAAGGAGCGCTCTTGACAGGCCGGCCCGACGCGGAAGGACGATGAGACTGGCGGGAAACCCCCAACCCTCCCCGAGACCGCTGAGTGGGACCCCGCCCCTCCTCGTCCCGCCCGGCTGTCCCGCCCCCGCCCGCCGGGACTCCGTCCCCACCACCCGCCCCGCACCCGGGGCGGCGGGTGGGCAGCCACCGGCCGGCCCCCGACCCCTCGCGGGGGAGATGGCGGGCCCGCACCGCGAGACGACACCCGCACCCCGCCGCGCCGCACCCACCCGCCCCCCGTGCCGACGTGAAAACGCACCCCCCACCACCCCGCCGAACTTCGCCCCCGCAGGTACCACCAGCGGCTATGGGTCGTATCGTGGTGGCGGACGGGCGCCCGCACGGTCCGTCAGCCGCTCCAGCGCAGCAGCGGCCCCGCCGAACACACCCGCCGCATCAGGAGCCGCAACCGCCATGGGAAACCCGGCACACCCCGCCTACCCCGTAGGACTGCGCCTGACCGGGCGCCGCGTCGTCGTCATCGGCGGCGGCCAGGTCGCCCAGCGCCGCCTGCCCGCCCTCGTCGCCGCCGGTGCGGACGTCCTGCTGGTGTCCCCCTCCGCCACCCCCTCCGTGGACGCGATGGCCGAGACCGGGGAGATCCGCTGGGAGCGCCGCCGCTACCAGGACGGTGACCTCGACGGTGCCTGGTACGCCCTGATCGCCACCCGGGACCGGGCCGCCAACGACGCCGCCTCCGCCGAGGCCGAGGCCAGGCGGGTCTGGTGCGTGCGCGCCGACGACGCCGAGGCGGCGACCGCCTGGACCCCGGCGACCGGCCGGGTCGAGGGCGTCACCGTGGCCGTGCTCAGCGGGAACGACCCGCGCCGCTCCGCCGCCGTCCGCGACGCGGTCGTCGAGGGGCTGCGCGACGGCTCCCTCACCGCCGCCCGCCCGCACACCCCCGGCGTGGCCCTCGTCGGCGGCGGCCCGGGCGACCCGGACCTGATCACCGTGCGCGGCCGGCGCCTGCTCGCCGAGGCCGACGTCGTCATCGCCGACCGGCTCGGCCCCCGCGACCTCCTCGACGAGCTCCCGCCGCACGTCGAGGTCATCGACGCCGCGAAGATCCCGTACGGCCGCTTCATGGCCCAGGAGGCCATCAACAACGCCCTCATCGAGCACGCCAAGGCCGGCAAGGCCGTCGTCCGGCTCAAGGGCGGCGACCCGTACGTCTTCGGCCGCGGCATGGAGGAGCTCCAGGCCCTCGCCGAGCACGGCATCCCCTGCACGGTCGTCCCGGGCATCTCCAGCTCCATCTCCGTGCCGAGCGCGGCCGGGATCCCCGTCACCCACCGCGGCGTGGCGCACGAGTTCACCGTGGTCAGCGGCCACGTCGGCCCCGACGACCCGCGCTCCCTCGTCGACTGGGCCGCGCTGGCCAAGCTCACCGGCACCCTCGTCATCCTGATGGGCGTCGACAAGATCGGGCTGATCGCCGAGGCCCTGGTCAAGCACGGCCGCTCCGCCGACACCCCGGTCGCGGTCGTCCAGGAGGGCACCACCGCCACCCAGCGCCGGGTGGACGCCACCCTGGCCACGGTCGGCGAGACCGTCCGCGCCGAGGAGGTCCGCCCGCCGGCGGTCATCGTCATCGGCGAGGTCGTCCGCGTGAACCCGCCCGGCGACCTCCCCGAGCCCCCCGCCAACGGCGCCTGACGACCCGTTGGCACCACACCCAGGACAAGGCAGTATCACCCTGTGGCTGATCTCATCACCATCGAAGACCCCGACGACCCCCGCCTGCGCGACTACACGGGCCTGACCGACGTCGAGCTGCGCCGGCGCAGAGAGCCCGCCGAGGGCCTGTTCATCGCCGAGGGCGAGAAGGTCATCCGGCGGGCCAAGGACGCCGGGTACGAGATGCGCTCGATGCTGCTCTCCGCCAAGTGGGTGGACGTGATGCGCGACGTCATCGACGAGATCCCGGCCCCGGTCTACGCCGTCAGCCCGGACCTCGCCGAGCGCGTCACCGGCTACCACGTGCACCGCGGCGCCCTGGCCTCGATGCAGCGCAAGCCGCTGCCCACGGCCCCGGAGCTGCTCGCCTCGGCCCGCCGGGTGGCCGTCATGGAGGCGGTGAACGACCACACCAACATCGGGGCCATCTTCCGCAGCGCCGCCGCCCTGGGCATGGACGCCGTCCTGCTCTCCCCGGACTGCGCGGACCCGCTGTACCGGCGCTCGGTGAAGGTGTCGATGGGCGCGGTGTTCTCCGTCCCCTACGCCCGCCTGGAGGCCTGGCCCAAGAGCCTGGACACGGTCCGCGAGGCGGGCTTCAAGCTCCTCGCCCTCACCCCGCACGAGAAGGCCTCGCCGATCGACGTGGCGGCGCCGCACACCCTGGAGCGGGTGGCGCTGATGCTGGGCGCCGAGGGCGACGGCCTGTCGACGCAGGCGCTCGTCGCCGCCGACGAGTGGGTCCGCATCCCCATGGCGCACGGCGTGGACTCGCTGAACGTGGGCGCGGCCGCGGCGGTGGCCTTCTACGCGGTGGCCGGCAGCGGCGGCGGCCGGGCCTAGAGGAGTCATGGGCGACTAGACGCGTCATGGGCGACCAGATGCGTCATGGGCGACCAGACGCGTCATGGGCGACGCGGACGGCGACGTCCTCGAAGGCGCGGCCGCCGTACCGGCTGCGTGTCCCGGGCCGGCCCGGGATCGCCGAAGCCCGCGCCATGCTCATGCCATCGGTGTGTCATAGTCGGACGTTGTGTGGACAACGCTTGCGCCGCTCGTCGGCGTCCTGCTCGGCGGGTTGATGTCGATGCTGGCCCAGCGCTCGGCAGGACGCGCCGTGGAACGCGGCGAGGCGCGCCGCAGTGTGCGTGAACTCGCCGAGGCGCGCCGCAGCGAGCGTCTCACCCACCTCGTCGATTTCCTGTCCGCGGTGCAGGAAGCCGAACGGGTCGCGGTGGACCGGCATCACCACAACCTGGCCGACGAGCAGTGGCAGGCCCGGGCGAGGCAGGTCCTCGACAGGATGTGGGTGGTGCAGAAGACGATCCACGTGCTGTGCACGGCCGAGGTCGGCGAAGCGGCACACAGCCTCGCGTGGGCCGTACAAGAGGTGATCAGGAAGGGCCCCGAAGACCGGGGAGAGCCTCAGGACGAGAAGGTCTGGGCGCACATCCGTCCGAGCCGGAAGGCGTTCCTCGATCTCGTGCGCGACCAGCTGAGCTGAAACCCCGGGGACCACCGGGCGGGGCGCCCCTGTGCGTTCGGTCAGAGCCGCTGCGCGAGCGCGATCCCGAGGGCCACCAGCAGGGTGACGACCACGAACACGATCAGCCGCTGCCGCATCAGCTTCGGGTCCGGCCGCGAAGGCCGCCGCCCGGTGCCCGTGGTGCGGGGCCCCGTGCGCGGGCCCGTACGGCCCCCCGTGCGCCCCGCGGTCGACCCGGGAGGGCGGGAGCCCGACGGGCGCGGGCGCGCCCCGCTGTGCGGCCCCTGCGGCCGCGGGGCGGGGGTGGCGCCCGGGGGACGCTCGCCCGCACGCTCGGGGGCGGTCCGGCCGCCGCCCCCGGTACGCCGCTCGGTGTCCTGCCCCGCGTACCCGGCGGTCCGCTCGGGCAGCCGACCGCTGGGACGCTCGACGCGGGCCCGCTGGACCGGCGGGCGGCCGTCGCCCAGCCCCTGCGCCTCGCGGGCGGCGATCTCCTTGAGCCGCATCGACAGCTGCAGGGTGCTCGGCCGTTCCTCGGGGTCCTTGGCCAGGCAGGCCCGCACCAGCGGGGCCAGCGCGTCCGGGACGCCGACCAGGTGCGGCTCCTCGTGCACGACCCGGTACAGCATGACCTCGGAACTGCCGTGCCCGAAGGGGGAGTCGCCCATCGCGGCGTAGGCGAGGGTGGCGCCGAGGGAGAACACGTCCGTGGCCGGGGTGACGGCGGCGCCGCGCACCTGCTCGGGCGCCAGGAAACCGGGGGAGCCGACGGCGGTGCCGACGTGGGTCAGGGTGCTCGCACCCGTGGCCCAGGCGATGCCGAAGTCGATGATCCGCGGCCCCTTGGGCGACAGCAGGATGTTCGACGGTTTCAGGTCGCGGTGGACGACCCCGGCCTCGTGGACGGCGACCAGCCCCTCGGACAGGGCCGCGCCGACGGCGGCGATCTGCGCGGCCGTCAGGGGGCCCTCCTCGGCCACCTTGTCGTGCAGCGACGGGCCGGGCACGTACTGGGTGGCGAACCAGGGCCGCTCGGCCTCCAGGTCCGCGGCCACCAGCCGGGCCGTGCACCCGCCGCGGATCCGCCGGGCGGCGGACACCTCGCGGGCGAACCGGGAGCGGAACTCCTGGTCCTCGGCCAGGTCGGGCCGGATCACCTTCAGGGCGACGCGCTGCCCGCGCCGGTCGGAGCCCAGGTAGACGACGCCCATGCCGCCGGCGCCGAGCCGCCGGTGCAGTCTGAAGGAGCCGACGACACGCGGGTCCTCGCGCCGGAGCCGCATCATCGCCATGTCCACCCCGCTGACGGTCGCCTTGCTGACCTGGCACAGCTTACGGACCATCCGGCACCAGCGCTCAGAGGCCGCGCCCTCCGCGGAGCATTCGATCCTCAGTGCGGCGCAGGCCACTTGAGGGTGTGTCGGACGCGGCGCCCCCCGTTCGGGGGACTGTGCCCCGCACTCCCAAAGGCCCTTCGGATCAAGGGGATTGGCCTTCCCGCACCCGCTCCGGCAGGCCGGGACCGGGGGAGCGGGGCGGTGGGGCGCGACGAGGGCCGTCAACACCCCGAACGAGGACACGCGTGCGCGGAGAGTGACGCAAGTGAGCGAAGTCACTACCCTCCGGACAACCCCTCCGGGAAGACCCGCACCGCGGGGGAGGGATCTCCACCCAGGGGAGTAGTCCGGGGGTGGCCGCCTCATCCTCCTGGAGGCCCGGCAATGGGTACGAGGGCATGAGGCCAGGAGCCTTCCGGACACCTAGTGTTGAAGACAAGCGGCGGGTGGAGCACTCGTCCCCCGAGGTCACAAGCCCGCCGCTGCCAGACGACAGGGAGAGGACCATGGCGGACATCGCACGGCAAGGACGCAGGATCTTCGCGTTCGACCGCCATGAGTCCGGTACGCGCCACCCGCTGGTGGCCGCGGCCATGGTCCTCCCCCTGGCCGCCCTCCTGCTCTTCCTCTTCGGAGGATTCGATCAGGTGGCGGCACAGGCGTCGTCCGTGGGCGTGATGCTGGGGCGCTGAGCGGCGCCCCGGGCCTGGGAGAGCGGCCCGGGCCGGGACATCGGCCCGTCGAACCCCGTGGGGACGGGGGAACGGCGGACGGCAGTTGAAGGGTGTTGCCCGTACGGCTGGGGAGCCGGACGGGCAACACCCTTTTTCACCCCGCTCACCAGGCACACACGCGCGGAAGCCCCGGCCGTCGAGACGGCCGGGGCTTCCGGTTGCTGTGCGCGATACTGGGATTGAACCAGTGACCTCTTCCGTGTCAGGGAAGCGCTCTCCCGCTGAGCTAATCGCGCGGGCTACGGTAAGGAACCGCAGGTCAAACAGGGTGCTGCTGGTACTGCGTGCGCGATACTGGGATTGAACCAGTGACCTCTTCCGTGTCAGGGAAGCGCTCTCCCGCTGAGCTAATCGCGCGGGGATCCTTGCGGACCAGGCCCTTTCGGACCAGTGGACGATACTGGGATTGAACCAGTGACCTCTTCCGTGTCAGGGAAGCGCTCTCCCGCTGAGCTAATCGTCCTTGGAGGTGGAGACGGGATTTGAACCCGTGTAGACGGCTTTGCAGGCCGTTGCCTCGCCTCTCGGCCACTCCACCTCGGAGTGTGCGGGGTCTCGGGAAGATCCCCCACTCAGAGCGGACGACGAGACTCGAACTCGCGACATCCACCTTGGCAAGGTGGTGCTCTACCAACTGAGCTACGTCCGCAGTGTCACCGTGTTCGCTCCGGGTTTTTCCCCGGCGCTCCCTGGCGACGTGTTGAACTCTAGCGGATTCCCGGGCCAGCTCAAAAACGCGTTTCCGCAGCGTGCTGCCGACGTGCCGCCGACCCGATCACCGGAGGTCACCCGCCGGTCACCTCACCGGCGGCATCGCGCCACCGGTCATAGACTCGCAGCCGTGCACGACCTGCCTCCCCTGGCCCGCTTCGGCGGCCTCCTCGCGACCGAACTCCGAGACGTCACCAGCGATCCCTCGGCCCTCGACTCCACCGGGTTCTGGGTGGTGAGCGCGGACTTCGAAGGCCGGCTGGTCTGCGCGCGCTTCGGGGACATACGCCCCGACCCCGTGACCGCGCCCGTAGAGGGCGCCTTGCGGGGACGCGCCGCCGACCGCTGGTCCTCCTCCCTCGACCGCTCCGCGTACGTCGCGGGCGTCCGCCGGATCCGCGAGTACATCGCGGCGGGGGAGGTCTACCAGGCCAACCTCTGCCGCGTGGTCTCCGCGCCGCTGCCCGATCCGGCCGCCGCCGACGTGGACGCCCTCACCGCCCTCCTCGCGCGCGGCAACCCCGCCCCCTACGCAGGAACGATTCGGCTCCGCGCCCACGGCGTCGAGATCGCCACCGCCTCCCCGGAGCTGTACCTGCGCCGGGCCGGCCGCCGCGTGGAGTCCGGACCGATCAAGGGCACCGGCCGCACCGCCGCCGACCTGCTCCCCAAGGACCACGCCGAGAACGTGATGATCGTGGACCTCGTCCGCAACGACCTGGGCCGCGTCTGCGCCACCGGCTCGGTCACCGTGCCCCAGCTGTGCGCCCTGGAGGAGCACCCCGGCCTGGTCCACCTGGTCTCCACGGTCGGCGGCGAGCTGGCCGAGGGCGCGGGCTGGCCCGAGCTGCTGGCCGCCACCTTCCCGCCGGGTTCCGTCACCGGCGCCCCCAAGTCCTCCGCCCTGCGGATCATCGAGGAGCTGGAGACCGCCCCGCGCGGCCCCTACTGTGGGGGTATCGGCTGGGTCGACGCCGACCGGGGCACCGCCGCCCTCGCCGTCGGCATCCGCACCTTCTGGATCGACCGCGAGGCCCCCGGCGGCCCCCGCCTGAGCTTCGGCACCGGCGCCGGGATCACCTGGGGCTCCGACCCCGAGCGGGAGTGGGCCGAGACCGAGCTGAAGGCGGCCCGGCTGCTCGCGCTGGCCTCGGACGGGCCCGCGCCGGGAGCGCACGGGACGGCGCACGAGACGACGCACGACCTGAGTGGAGGAACCGTACGGTGAGGATCTGGCTCGACGGAACGCTGCGGGACGCCGACGAGGCGAAGGTGTCCGTCCTCGACCACGGGCTGACCGTGGGCGACGGGGTCTTCGAGACCCTCAAGGCGCAGGACGGCACCCTCTTCGCCCTCACCCGGCACCTGGAGCGGCTCACCCGCTCCGCCCGCGGCCTGGGCCTGCCCGACCCCGACCTCGACGAGGTCCGCCGGGCCTGCGCCGCCGTCCTGGAGGCCAACCCGATGCCGCTCGGCCGGCTGCGGATCACCTACACCGGCGGCCTCTCCCCGCTCGGCTCCGACCGCGGCGAGACCGGGCCCACCCTGGTCGTCGCCATGGGTCCGACCGCCCGCCGCCCCGACACCACGGCCGTGATCACCGTCCCCTGGGTGCGCAACGAGCGCTCCCCGCTGGCCGGCCTGAAGACCACCTCGTACGCGGAGAACGTGGTCGCCCTCGCCCGCGCCCACCGGGACGGGGCTTCCGAGGCCCTCTTCGCCAACACCCTCGGGCAGCTCTGCGAGGGCACCGGCTCCAACGTCTTCGTCGTCCTCGACGGCGAACTGCACACCCCGCCGGTGGCCTCCGGCTGCCTCGCCGGCATCACCCGGGCCCTCGCCGTCGAATGGACCGGTGCCCGCGAGGGCGACCTGCCCCTCGACGTCCTGGAGCGGGCCGAGGAGGTCTTCCTGACCTCCACCCTGCGCGACGTCCAGGCCGTCCACCGCGTCGACGGCCGCACCCTGGCCGCCGCCCCCGGCCCGGTCACCGCCAAGGCCATGCGGGTCTTCGAGGAGCGCGCCGCGTCCGGCATCGACCCCTGAGGCCCCCGCACCGTGGTGGCGGCGCCGCAGGGCGGGTAGAACTCGACGGATGACCACCACCCTGCGGCCGAGCGGGCCGCTTCAGCAGAGCGGGGGCGGCGGGCGCTCGCGCCCGTACGAGGTCCGCGTCAACAGCCGGCGCGTCGGGGCGCTCCTGATCGCCGCCGACACGCCCTTCGGGCCGACGGTGGGCGAGATCCGCGACCTGGCCGTGGACGAGCCGGACCGCCGCCGCGGCCGGGCCACGGTCGCCGCGCTGGCCGCAGAGGAGGTGCTGCGCGGCTGGGGCTGCCACCGGGTGCGGATCTCCGTCCCCGCCGACTCCCCGGGCGGCCTGCGGCTCGCGGCGGCCCTCGGGTACGCGGAATCGGGCCGGAACATGGCCAAGGAGCTCCCGCAGGACCCGCCGGCCCTCTCCGAGGGGGTGCGGGGCCGGCCGATGACCCCGGGCGAGTACGCGGCGTGGGACGTCCGGGCCCGCGAGGAGTACGCGGCGAGCTGGACGGCCCGGGGGATGGACCCGGAGGCCGCGCGGGCCAAGTCGGAGGCGGACCACGACGCGCAGCTCCCGCAGGGCCTGGACACCCCCGGCGTCACCTTCGCGGTACTGGAGGCGGCCGGGACCGCGGTCGGGTACGTGTGGCTCGCGCGGTCCGGGGAGGAGGGCGCGGGGGCGTACGTGTACGACGTCGCGGTCGCCGAGGAGTACCGGGGGCGCGGCCACGGCCGGGACCTGATGCTCCTCGCGGAGCGCACGGCGATCGCGCAGGGCCACCGCCTGCTGGCGCTGCACGTGTTCGCCGACAACGCCCCGGCCCTGCGGCTGTACGAGTCCCTCGGCTACCGGACCACGCAGGTCAACTACGCCAAGGAACTGCTCTGAGTCAGCCGTCGGCGAGCAGCCGGTCGGCGATCTCCTCGATCCGGGCGCGCAGGCCCTCCTGGCTCTTGCCGCCGTCGAGGCGCTCGCCGTCGATCACGTAGGTCGGGGTGCCGGTCACGCCGATGGCCTTGCCCTCGGCCTGGTCGGCGTCGACGATCAGGATGTGCCGGCCGTCGATCAGGGCCGTGTCGAACTCCTCGGCGTCCAGGCCCAGTTCGCGGGCCACGTCGAGCAGTACGGCCTCGCCGCGCTCACCGAGCTCGGCCGTCCTGGCGAGGACCGCCTCCGCGTACGGCCAGCCCTGGCCCTGCTCCAGGGCCTCCTCGGCGGCCTGCGCGGCGGCGAAGGCGTGCTTGTGCTTCTCCAGCGGGAAGTGGCGCAGCCGGATGTCCAGCCGGTCGCCGTAGCGGGCCCGCAGGGCGCGCACGTCGTCCAGAGCGCTGTGGCAGTCCGGGCACTGGAGTTCGCACCAGACGTCGAGGATCACGGAATCGGTCATGCGGACAGTCTCCCAGACCACCCGGGCGGCACCGGGGGAGGAGATCCGACCCCGAGATGTCCCGGAGATCGGGCCGGGCGGGCCCGCGGGCATGGCCGTGGCGCAGGCGCCCGGTGCAGGATGGAAGGGACAGAACGCCCACCGCAGCCCGCCGGAGGACCGCAATGCTCGCCGAGACCATTTGTTCCGCGGTGTCAGCGGCGGGCCTGGGCATCGCCGCCGTGACCGCGTACCGCAGGCGGTTCCTGAGGGCCGTGCGGATCACCGCGTACGCGCTGGTGCCGGTCGGCCTGGTGCTCACCGGGGTGGTCCAGTGGCTGTCCGGGATCGTCTTCCGGCCGACCGTGTGGATCGGCTTCGGGCTGCTGGCCGTGGCCTGGGTGCTGTTCCTGGCCACCCGGGCGCTGGAGCGGCGCGGCGCGGGAGGGGCCCCGAAGCCCCGCGAGGCCGTCGCCCCGGCCGCCTCCGCCCCCGCCCTCGGAGGCGCCACCGCCGGCCCGTCCCCGAAGCCGCAGGGCGCCCCGGCGGAGGACTTCTCCGACATCGAGGCCATCCTCAAGAAGCACGGCATCTAGGCCGGGGATGGGCCCCCTAGCGCATACCGCCGGCTTCGCGCGGGAGAAGCCGGGGGAAACCACCCGAAGTGGGGAGAGACGGCCAACTACCGCGTGATGGATGGCGTGTTGAGGGCGTCAGGGGGTCGCCCTGAGCGATCATCGCCCCGACATGCTCGACACATCCCAGGGTGAGCCGCCGGCTCCCGTCCACGTGCCAGAGGCCCCCGTCGCCCAGTCCCCCGCGCCCGTCGGTCCCCCCGAACCGCGCGGCTGTCTCTTCGCCCTCTCCCAGCCCCCGTTGATGATCTTCCTGGCGGTGATCGGGCTACTTCTGCTGCTCGCCGCCGTGCACGACCTCTACCTGCTCTGACGCCTGCTCCGGCTGGCCGTCGGCCCCCTTGCGGCGCGCCCGGTACGCGGCCACGTGCAGCCGGTTCCCGCAGGTGCGACTGTCGCAATAGCGGCGCGAGCGGTTGCGGGAGAGGTCGACGAAGGCGCGCCCGCAGTCCGGGGCCTCGCAGCGGCGCAGCCGCTCCTGCTCGCCGGAGACCACGATGAAGGCGAGCGCCATGCCGCCGTCGGCCGCGAGGTGGTCGCCCACCGAGGCGCCCGGCGCGAAGTAGTGCACGTGCCAGTCGTAGCCGTCGTGGTCGGTCAGCTGGGGGGTGGTGCCGGCGGTGGCCACGAGTTCGTTGATCAGCACGGACGCCGCGCGGGGGTTCGGCGCGGCGAAGACCTGGGCGAACTTGCCCCGCACCGTCCGGACCCCGGCGAGGTCGCGGGCGGTGAGCTCGCCGACGTCGCTGATCGCGTGCTCCTTGACGAAGCCGCGCAGGGCGGCGACGTCCGCCAGCCCGTCGGGCCGGCCGGGCTCGGCCTCTGTGTTGACCAGCGCGACGACGACGTCGAGCGCGCGACGGGTGTCGTGGGGGATCTGCACGGGGTCGCTCCCTGGAGGCGGGCCTGGCGGCGACGGGCCGCTGCCGCCGCTGGGGGCCGACTCTAGCGGTTGGCGTCAACAGGACGCCCGGACAGCGCAGCGGCGCCGCCCCGCGGGTGGCTCCCGCGGGGGCAGCGCCGTCACTGCCGTATGGGGTTGTCCGTGCGGCACCGTCGCCCCGAGTCGGACGGTGCCGGGCGGCTGGGGGCCTGGCTCAGCTTTCGGCCAGGATGTGGGAGAGCTCTTTGTCGAGGTCGAAGTGCCGGTGCTCGGTCCCGGGCGGGACCGCGGCATCCGTGCGCTTCAGGAACGACTCGAGGGCTCGGGCGGGTGCTTCCAGCAGCGCTTCTCCCTCCGGTGAGCTCAGGGCGATGCAGACGACGCCCTGACCGTGGCTGCGGGACGGCCAGACGCGGACGTCGCCGGTACCGGTAGGCCGGTGGAGGCCCTCGGCGAGGAGGTCGCGGGCGAACACCCACTCGACCGTCTCCTCGGCGCCGGTGTGGAAGGTGGCGTGCACGGCGTAGGGATCGGCCGTGTCATACCGCAGGCCCGCCGGAACAGGCAGTGAGGACTCGCTCGACACAACGAGGCGCAGGTGCAGCTCGCAGCTGACCGTGGTGTTCATAAGCGCCAGGGCCTTTCGCTCAGTGTGCGCTCGGGGATTCGCACGTCGGCGAAATCGACATGCCACCTACGGTGCCGTTGTAAACCCCTCTGACCGTTTTGCGGACCTCTGGGTCCCTCGGACGGCGGATCCAAAGCGGCATTCACGTGTGCTTCCGGCTCCGGTAGATTCGGCGCCATGGATACGGGGAGTGACCGCGGAATCAACGAATCCGCTACGGGCGAGACGGCCGCCGAGGAAGCGCCGCACGTCTCGAAGGCGCCCGCCTTCGTCAAGGCGAACCGCAGCCTGCACCTGAGCTGGCAGGTCGGCGTCTTCGTCGTCGGCCTGGTCGTCATCGGCGCCGGCATCGCGATGCTCGTCCTGCCGGGACCGGGCTGGGTCGCGATCTTCGCCGGCCTGGCGATCTGGGCCACCGAGTTCGCGTGGGCCCACCTCGTCCTGCGCTGGACCAAGCGGAAGGTCACCGAGGCCGCGCAGAAGGCCCTCGACCCGAAGGTCCGGCGCCGCAACATCATCCTCACCGGCGTGGGGCTGGTCATCGCGGGCGCGCTGGTCGGCTTCTACCTGTGGAAGTACGGCCTCACACTGCCGTGGAACCTCAAGGACCAGTGATCGTCCGGACGTGGTCATGGAGCACCGCTGACATGCGGTAATGTTTGCGGTGTGCCCGGGCGATTAGCTCAGCGGGAGAGCACTTCGTTCACACCGAAGGGGTCACTGGTTCGATCCCAGTATCGCCCACCCGGAGCAGAGGCCCCGGAGATTCGCGAGAATCTCCGGGGCCTCTGCCGTTCCCGGCCCCTCAGCGCAGCCGGCCGAAGGCCTCGCGGAGCCTGCGGGCCTCCCGCAGCCGCCGCTCGTACGTCGCACCCACCGCCAGCAGCAGCAACCCCGCGAGCGCCGGCGGCACCCAGCGCGGCAGCAGACCCGCCACCTGCACCACGTACGGGGCCAGCTCGTGCACCGCCACCCCCGCCAGGGCGATCCCGCCCAGCAGCAACGGCGCCTGCAGCCGCCGGTGCGCACCCGCCAGCGTCACCGCGAGCGCCCCCAGCCCCAGCAGCAGCGGGCGCGGCCAGTACGGGTCCCCCCAGAGGGACACCAGGCTCGGCAGCAGCGCCGCCCCCAGCCCCGGCCCGTACGCCGCCCAGGACGAGGCCCCCGGGTCCCGGCGGCGCCGCAGCAGCCCCACCGCCAGGGCCGCCGCCGACGCCGGCAGCGCGTACGCCTCGGGCACCGCCACCCCCGACGCCGCCAGCCGCACCCAGACGGCCGCCACGCCCAGCGCCCCCGCCGCCCGGCCCAGCCACCGCCGGTCGGCCCGCAGGGCCCCCGCCGCGCAGAGCGTCCCGCCCAGCGCGAGCACCAGCGCCAGCACCGGCGGGTCCCCGGCCGCCAGGACCGCCCCGAGCACCCCCGCCCCCGCCGCCGCGGCCTCCGCCGGGACGCGCACCGGACCCAGCGCCGGCCCGAGCGCGGCCACCGCCGCCGGAACGGCCGTCAGCGCGACCCCCAGCCGAGGACCCCCCGGGCCGCGCGGCGC
>NZ_JBHVUQ010000021.1:0-65375 GCF_042884105.1 Streptomyces sp. NPDC058157 | reverse complement strand
CCACCCCCCCTGTTCCGGGACGGCCGGCCCTTTTCCCCTCCCTCCCCTCCCTCCCCGTGCTCCTCTCGGCCGTCTGCGCCGCCCTCTTCGCCCTGATCACCTGGCAGGTCCTCGACGGGGGCCCGCTGCTGACCCCGGATCAGGAGCTGAGCCGCGCCCTGGTGCGCGCCGTCCCGGACGCTGTCACGGAGCGCCTCGCGGACCTGGGGAACGTCGAGGTCGCCGTTCCCGTCCTCGTGGCGGCCATGGCGTACGCCGTCCGGCGCGGGCACCGCCTCGCCGCCCTCGCGGCCGGTCTGGCGATGGCCCTGGTGCCGGCGCTGATCGTGCCCCTCAAGGAGTGGACCGCCCGCCCGGGCCCGCTGGAGCCCTGGGCCGCCGGCTACTACCCCTCCGGCCACACGGCCACGGCCCTGACGGCCTACACCGCCGCGGCCCTCCTCCTCACCCCCCACACCCGCCGCCGCTGGCCCCTGCCCACCGCGGCGGCCCTGACGGCCCTGACCGCGGCGGGCCTGCTCCTGCGCGGCTTCCACTGGCCCCTGGACGTCCTGGCCAGCCTCCTGATGTGCACCCCCCTGCTGCTGGGCGTGCGGTGGGCGGTGTCGTACGGTCGTCCCGGTCGACAGCGGAGGGGGATCCGGTGGGGGAAGAGAGCCCGCGGCAGCGGAAGTACGCGCTCACGGTCGGGGGGCGCCCGTGTGAGGTGACCCTGTCGGGAGGTTCGATCCTGCTGCCCCTCAGCGGCCGCAAGATCCACCACGACCCGGCGTGCGGCCACCTGACGGACTCCGGCAGTCTCGACACCTTCCCCGACGACCCCGACGGCCTGCTCTGGTGGCGGCTGCTCGACGCGCCCGACCCCGCCGCCTACGCGCGCGGGATCGGCCTGGTCAACTCCCAGAACCAGCCCCTGACCGGCCTCTGCTCCTGCGTACTGCGCCCGGTCGGCGCCGCCCGCGCGGAGAGCCTGCCGTACTGCCCCGTCGAGTGGGCGGCCGCGGTCTTCGACGCCGAACGCCACCGGGCCGACGCCGAGGCCGCGGACCGGGAGGCGGCGCTCATCCGCACCCGCTTCCCGTTCGCCGACTGGGAGCACCTCCCCCTGGAGCGCTACGCCCTCGGTCAGGGCACCGGGAACGACGCCTACTCGTACGTCATCGAGTACGGCAGCGGGCGGCTCGGCAGCATCACGGGCGGCTCGGCCATGAAGCACCTCGTCTACCGGCGCAACGACGGCAACTGGTGGCACGACTCCCGCTTCGAGGACGTCTCCGAGGCCTGGGAGGCCGTGCGCTCGGGGATCGTGGAGGCCGTCCGCTCGGCCCGTGACGGCCGGGTCGGCGACATCGACGGGATCACCGCCGTCCGGGCCGGGAACACGGTCATCGCCAAGACCCTGCACGTGTACGCGAACGGCTCCGTGCTGCCGCTCTACGCGGACAGCCTCACCCGGCACTTCGTGGGGCTGCTGGCCGACGGCCCGGTGCCGCAGATGCGGCCGTTCGAGCGGAAGGCGTACCTCAAGCAGTTGTTCGACCGTACGGGGATCCCCTCCGGCTGGTCTGCGGACCTCGCCGCCCGCTTCCTGCTGTGGTGGGCCCCGACGCCGAGCGCACCGCGGACCCTCCGGCTGGACGTCGACGTCGCGGGCCTGTGGCCGTCCTGGCTGGAGACGGGCCACATCGCCGTCACCCCGAAGGGCGAGGACGTGGGCGACCTGCACCGCTTCGCCGACCGAGAGGAGTTCGCCGAGGCGTGCACGGGCCGCCCCGGCTTGCTCCCCCTCTGGGAACTGCTGCTGCTGCGGCCCGGCGACCGGATCGTGGCGACCAGCGGGAACACCGAGGTCCTCGGCGTGGGCCGGGTCACGGACGACGGATACGCCTGGCTGCACTCCGAGGGGGACCGGCCGCGGCACTCGGTCGCGGTGGAGTGGGACGCGTCGTACGCGACGGTCCTGCAGCCGCCCGTCTCCTGGCGCGCCGGTTTCCTGGCCGAGGTCAAGCCGGCCGTCTGGGAGCGGGTGGCCCGGGCCCGCTCGGGCGCCCTGGCCGCCGGGGAAGGGGCCGAGGACGCCGCCGAGCCGGTGGCGGACACCCCTCCCGCCCCGCTCGACCCCGTGCTGCAGCGCATCGGGGACGCCCTCGACCGGCGCGGGCAGGCCGTGCTCTACGGGCCGCCCGGCACCGGCAAGACGTACGAGGCGCTGCGCTACGCCGTCCGCCGTCTGGGGGAGCTCGCGGACGACCTGCCCGGTCTCCACCCGTACGCCGACCCCGGCGAGCCGGCCTTCCGGGCGACGCACCGGGCACTGGTCGGGGCGGGCCGGCTGACCATGGTCACCTTCCACCCGAACTACGGCTACGAGGACTTCATCGAGGCCCTGCGGCCGGCGAAGGGAACGGCCGGCCTCTCCCTGGAGGTACGGGACGGGGTGTTCAAGCGGGTGTGCGCGCGGGCCGAGCAGGATCCCGGCCACACCTACCTGGTCCTCGTCGACGAGCTGAACCGCGGTGACCTGCCCAAGATCTTCGGCGAGCTGATCACCCTCCTGGAGAAGGACAAGCGCGGCTACACCGTCACCCTCCCGCTGAGCGGGGAGGACTTCGCCGTCCCGCCCAACGTGCAGCTGCTCGGGACGATGAACACCGCCGACCGTTCGATCCGGATGCTCGACTCGGCGATCCGCCGCCGCTTCGCCTTCCTGGAGCTGCTGCCCGACACCGAGCCGCTCGCCGACGCCGTGGTCGGACCGCTCGACCTCAAGGTGTTCCTGACCGAGCTCAACGCCCGCATCCGCGTCGGCCTCGACCGCGAGAAGCAGATCGGGCAGGCCTTCCTCCTGCCCGGCGGAGAGCCCGTCGCCACCCCGCAGGAGCTGGCGGCCGTCGTCCGTGACGAGATCCTGCCCCTGCTCCAGGAGTACGCCTACGACGACTACGGCCTCCTGGCCGGGTTCCTCGGCACCACCGTGATAGACCCCGTGGCGCACAGTCCCCGGGACCTCGACGACGAGCGGCTGGTGTCGGCGTTGTACGAGGAGCTCCAGGTCAAGGCCCATGCGTCTCAGCCTGAGTGAGCACGGTTCCCGGGTCTTCCCCGGGGCCTGCCTCACCCCGGCCGACCGGCGGCTCCTCGCCGATGGCGCCCTGGACGGGATGCTGCGCGTCCGGGAGTCCGCCGGGGGCGGTCTCGAGGTGGAGGCGACCGCGTACGTCGGGGTGGTGCGGCTGGAGGCGTGCGAGATCCGCGTCCTGCCCAAGTACCTCGGCGGCGGGCTCGACGTCCTGCGCATGCTCGACTACGCGGCGGGCGGGACGGGACGGCTCCTGTCCTCGGAGCAGGACCTGACGGCGGGCGATCCCGATCTGCGCGACCTCGTGGCGCTGATGGTCACGGAGCACGGCGAGCGGCTGCTGCGCCACGGCGTCCGGCGGGACTACCTCACCAGGGAGGACGACCTGCCCGTCGTGCGCGGCCGGTTGCTGGCGGACCGCCAGATACTGCGGCACCACGGCCGGCTCGACCGCCTGGCCTGCAGGTTCGACGAGCACGACGCGGACGTCCCGGACAACCGGCTGTGCGCGGCCGCTCTGGAGCGGGTCGCCCGGACGGCCCGCCCCGACGGGCTGCGGGCCCGTGCCCGCCGGGCGGCCGCGCAGTTCGCGGCGCTGGCGCCCACGCCGCTCGGTGATCTGCGCGCCGTCGTCGCCGGCCTGGAATACCACCGGCACAACGCCCACTACCGCTCCGCGCACCGGTGGGCGGAGCTGCTGCTGTCGGGCGGCGGGCTCGACGGGCTGTTCGGCGCGGGGCCGCTGGCCTCCCGGGCGTTCCTGGTCGACATGAACGGCCTGTTCGAGGACTTCGTGACCCGGCTCCTGCAGGAGGGGGCGGCGGGCAGCGGGCTCGGCCTGCGCGTGGACGCCCAGGCCCGGCACCGGCGGGTGCTGTTCGACGAGCGGGCCCGGTCCCCCTACAGCGAGGTACGGCCGGACGTCCTGATCCTGGGCGAGCGTGACGGCAGGCCGTTCAGGCTGCCGGTCGACGCGAAGTACAAGCTCTACGACCGCAAGAAGCTCTCGACGGCCGATCTGTACCAGGCGTTCCTCTACGCCCACGCGCTGGGGACCCCGGCCGCGTGCGTGCTGGTCCATCCCGGTGGCCCCGAGGCGACGGGGGCCCGGGTGGCCGTGCGGGACTGGGACGGCGCCACGTCGGCGCGGGTGCGGTCGGTGGCGGTGGACCTGCGGTGGCTGCTCGGCCGCCTGGCCGGGCCGGAGCCGTCCGGGGCTGCGGCCCGGGTGTGGGCGGACGTTCTGGATCAGCCGCCGTAGTACGCGTCGAAGTTCCGGCTGAATTCCCAGCCGCCGAAGTGGTCCCAGTTGATCGACCAGGTCATCAGGCCGCGCAGGGCGGGCCAGGTGCCGTGGGGCTGGTAGGGGCCGCAGGCGGTGTGCTTGGTGAGGCAGTCGAGGGTCTTGGTCACCTCGGCGGGCGGGGTGTGGCCGTTGCCCGCGTTCGGGGTGGCCGGGAGGCCGATGGCGATCTGGTCCGGGCGCAGGGGCGGGAAGACGCGGGAGGTGTTCCCGGCGACCGGGAAGCCGGTGAGCAGCATGTCGGTCATCGCCGTGTGGAAGTCGGCGCCGCCCATGGAGTGGTACTGGCCGTCGAGGCCCATGATCGGGCCGGAGTTGTAGTCCTGGACGTGGAGCAGGGTCAGGTCGTCGCGCAGGGCGTGGATGACGGGGAGGTAGGCGCCCGCGCGCGGGTCCTGGCCGCCCCAGGGGCCGGAGCCGTAGTACTGGTACCCCAGCTGGACGAAGAAGGTCTCGGGGGCCATGGTCAGGACGAAGCCGGAGCCGTACCTGGCCTTGAGGGTCTTCAGCGCGGCGATCAGGTTCACGATCGCGGGGGTGGTGGGGGCCCGGAAGTCGGTGTCGCCGGTGGCGAGGGAGAGGGAGTGGCCCTCGAAGTCGACGTCGACGCCGTCGAGCCCGTACTCGTCGATGATCCGCGAGACGGAGGAGACGAACGCGTCCCGGGCGGCCGTGGTGGTGAGCTGGACCTGGCCGTTCTGGCCGCCGATGGAGAGGAGGACCTTCTTGCCCGCCGCCCGTTTGGCCTTGACGGCCGCCTTGAACTCGGCCGGGGTCTCCGCTCCGGGGCATGCGGAGACCGGGCAGAGCTGGAAGCGGATGTCGCCGGAGGTGGCGGAGGTCGGTTCGCCGAAGGCGAGGTCGATGACGTCCCAGGAGTCGGGGACGTCGGCCATGCGCAGGTAGCCGGAGCCGTTGGCGAAGCTGGTGTGGAGGTAGCCGACGAGGGCGTGGGCGGGCAGGCCGGGGGTGCCCGGGTCGCCGCCGCCGGGCGGGGTGGTGACGGTGACGGGGGCGCTGCGGGGGGACTCCCCGGCGGCGTTGGCCGCGGCGACCGTGAAGGTGTAGGGGGTGGCGGGGGCGAGTCCGGTGATCGTGGCCGAGGGGGTGGTGGCGGTCAGGGGGTCGGCGCCGTCGCGGCGGACGGTGTAGGAGGTGGCTCCGGGGGCCGCCGTCCAGGTCAGGGCGACCGCGCTGGAGGAGGTGGCGGTCGCCGTGAGGCCGGTGGGGGCGGCCGGGGGCTGGGTCGGGCCGGGGCCGCCGGGGTCGGGGCCGGTCAGGGTGACGTCGTCGGTGAGGTGGGCGGGCTGGCCGTACCAGCCGTGGGTGTAGACGGTGACGGAGGTGGTGGCGGGGCCGGTGCGGAAGCTCGTGGTCAGCTGTTTCCAGGCGCCGGGGGTCTGGGTCCAGGTGGAGACGTCGGTGGTGCCGGTGCCGCTCGCGCCGAGGTAGACGTACGCGCCCTGCACCCAGGCGCCGAGGGTGTAGGCGGAGTCCGGCTTGACGGTGACGGTCTGGGAGCAGCGGGCGTTGTCCTGGCCGGCCGGGGTGGCCCGGAGGGCGGAGCTCCCGCCGTGGACGGGGGCGCTGACGACGGCTCCGCTGCCGGCGGAGCAGCTCCAGCCGTCGAGGCCGGATTCGAAGCCGCCGTTGCGGACGAGGTCGGCGTCGACGGCCGTGGCGGGCGGGCCGGCGGTGAGGAGGGTGGCCGCGGTGAGGGCGGCGGCGACGAGGAGGGGCAGGGGTCTGCGCACAAGTGCCTCCGGATCGTGGGGGGATGGAGGATCCGGGCCAACATGGTCCAGACCAATCCCCTTGTCAAGGCTTCAGGCGCCACCGGCCCCCCGCTCCCCCGCCAGGGCCCGTCCCGCCGCCTCGTGCAGGGCTAGCTCCAGCAGGGCCGGGTCCGTCAGGGTGCCGCGGCCGTCCGGGAGTTGCAGCCACTGCGGACCGCCCGTCGCCCGGCCGGGGTACGGGACCGCGATCCAGCTCCCGCGCCCCGCGCCCCGTACGCCCGTTCCGGTCCAGTGGGCGGCGGTGCCCGGCGGGACGAAGAAGCCCAGGCGGGCGGTGCGGCGGCCGACGAGCACGGGTCCGGGCGGGGCGGGCAGCCGGCGCAGCACGCCGAGGGCGGCCCCGCCCAGCTCCCCGGGGGTGATCAGCAGGTCCCAGCGCCGTCCGGCGGGCAGGAGGGCGACCCCATGGGGCCCGCGCTCCCACCCCCACCGGCAGGCCTCCGGATCCGGTGCGGCCGCCGCCAGCCACTCCACTGCCGTCCTGGTCTGCGGGAACGCCATCGCCCGGCCTCCGTTCGTCTCGCGGTGTGAGGGTGTCTCACCGGGAGAGAGCGGGACCGGGCGGGGCTATGACGCGGGTCGGGTTACGCCATCGGGGTGATGCGGGTCACCGCCCCGGCGGACGGGGCGGTGACGCTGCGCGGGTGTGCGCCGGGGCGCGCCCGCCGGCGGCTTCAGCTGTCGAAGCCGAGGCCGAAGCGGTCCAGGGTCCTGAGCCAGAGGTTGCGGTGGCCGCCCCGGGCGTCGGCGCGGGCCAGCGACCACTTGGTGAGGGCGATCCCGGTCCAGGCCAGGGGCTCGGGCGGGAAGGGCATCGGCTTGGACTTCACCATCTCCAGCCGGGTGCGCTCGGTGGAGAGCCCGTCCAGCAGGTCCAGCATCACGTCGGCGCCGAAGCGGGTGGCGCCCACCCCGAGCCCCGTGTAGCCGGCGGCGTAGGCGACCCGGCCCGCGTGCGCGGTGCCGAAGAAGGCCGAGAAGCGGGAGCAGGTGTCGATGGCCCCGCCCCAGGCGTGGCTGAAGCGCAGCCCCTCCAGCTGCGGGAAGGCGGTGAAGAAGTGCTCCGCCAGCTTCAGGTAGGTCTCGGGGCGGTGGTCGTACTCCGAGTCCAGCTTGCCCCGGTAGGGGTAGATCGCGTCGTAGCCGCCCCACAGGATGCGGTTGTCCTTGGTGATGCGGAAGTAGTGGAACTGGTTGGCGCTGTCGCCCAGCCCCGGGCGGTTCTTCCAGCCGACGGAGGCCAGCTGCTCCTCGGTCAGCGGCTCGGTCATCAGCGCGTAGTCGTAGACCGGGACGGTGAACGGCCGGATGCGCTTGACCAGCGACGGGAAGATGTTGGTCGCCAGGGCGACCCGGCGGGCCAGGATCGTGCCGTACGGGGTCTCCACGGTCATCCCGGCGCCGGCCCGGGCCATCTTGAGGCCGCGGGTGTTCTCGTAGATCCGCACGCCCTGCTCCAGGCAGGCCCGCTTCAGCCCCCAGGCCAGCCTGGCGGGGTTGAGCATGGCCACGCCGGTGCGGTCCCACAGACCCGCGAGGAAGGTCGGCGAGTCGACCTCCGCGCGCAGGGCCTCCCCCTCCAGCCATTCGGAGCCGTCCGCGAGGCCCAGCTTGAGGGCCTCCTCGTGGAGTTCGCGCAGTTCCTCGACCTGGTGCGGCTCGGTGGCCACGTCGATCTCGCCGGTGCGCTCGAAGTCGCAGTCGATGCCGTAGCGGGCGACCGCCTCCTCGATGGCGTCGAGGTTGCGGGCGCCGAGCTCCTCCAGCTTGGCCAGCTCGCCGGGCCAGCGGGCCAGGCCGTTGGCGAAGCCGTGGGTGAGGGAGGCCGCGCAGAAGCCGCCGTTGCGGCCGGAGGCGGCCCAGCCCGCCTCCTTGCTCTCGATCAGGACGACGTCCCGGCCGGGGTCGCGCTCCTTGGCCAGCAGCGCGGTCCACAGCCCGCTGTAGCCGCCTCCGACGACCAGCAGGTCGCAGCGCTCGTCGGAGGTGAGGGCCGGCTGCGGGTCGGGGCGGCCGGGGTCGTCCAGCCAGTACGAGACCGGCTTCGCTTCGGAAAGGGATTTCGCAACACTACGCATGGCGACTGGGGCCATGGCTTCCAACTCCCTACAGGGGTCTACTTCGGTTGTGCCTTCTTGCGGCGGTTGCCGACCCACTGGCCGGCGAGGACCACCAGCACCGCGATGACGAACATCGCCGTGCCGATGACGTTGATCTGGACGGGCGTACCGCGCTGGGCCGATCCCCACACGAACATGGGGAAGGTGACGGTGTTGCCCGAGTTGAAGTTGGTGATGATGAAGTCGTCGAACGAGAGCGCGAAGGACAGCAGCGCGCCCGCCGCGATGCCGGGGGCCGCGATCGGCAGGGTGACGGGCAGGAAGGTCTGCACGGGCCCGGCGTAGAGGTCGCGGGCGGCTTCCTCCAGCCTCGGGTCCATCGACAGCACGCGCGCCTTGACGGCGGCGACGACGAAGCTGAGGCAGAACATCACGTGGGCGATCAGGATGGTCCAGAAGCCCAGCTGGATGCCCATGTTGAGGAACAGGGCGAGCAGCGAGGCGGCCATCACGATCTCGGGCATGGCCATCGGCAGGAAGATCAGCGAATTGACCGCCCCCCGGGCCCGGAACCGGTAGCGCACCAGCGCGAAGGCTATGGCGGTGCCCAGGACGGTGGCGCCGATGGTGGCCCACAGCGCGATCTGGAGGGAGAGCGAGAGGGAGCCGCACAGGTCGGCGACCCCGCAGGGGTCCTTCCAGGCGTCGAGGGAGAACTCCTGCCAGGCGTAGTTGAAGCGCCCGGTGGGGTTGTTGAAGGAGAAGACCGTCACGACGACGTTCGGCAGGATCAGGTACGCGAGCGTGCCGAGGCCCGCGATGACGACGAGATTGCGGCGGAGCCAACGCATCAGACCAGGTCCTCCGTTCCCGCTCGGCGGATGTAGACGGTGACCATGATCAGCACGATGGCCATGAGGATGAACGACAGCGCGGCCGCCGTCGGGTAATCGAGGATCCGCAGGTACTGCGACTGGATGACGTTGCCGATCATCCGGGTGTCCGTGGAGCCGAGGAGTTCGGCGTTGACGTAGTCGCCGCTCGCGGGGATGAAGGTCAGCAGGGTCCCGGAGACCACGCCCGGCATCGAGAGCGGGAAGGTCACCTTGCGGAACACCGTGGCCGGGGTGGCGTAGAGGTCGCCGGCGGCCTCGTGGAGGCGGGTGTCGATGCGCTCCAGCGAGGTGTAGAGCGGCAGGATCATGAAGGGCAGGAAGTTGTAGGTCAGGCCGCAGACCACGGCGAGCGGGGTGGCCAGCACCCGGCTGCCCTCGGTGATGCCGAGCCAGCTGGTGACGTCCAGGAAGCCGATCTTGTCGAGGACGCCGACGACCGGGCCGCCGTCGGCCAGGATCGTCTTCCAGGCCAGCGTGCGGATCAGGAAGCTGGTGAAGAACGGGGCGATGACGAGGACCAGCAGGAGGTTGCGCCAGCGGCCCGCCTTGAAGGCGATCAGGTAGGCCAGCGGGTAGCCCAGCAGCAGGCACAGGACCGTGGCGGTGCCGGCGTAGGCCAGGGAGCGCAGGAACTGCGGGAGGTACTCGGTGAAGGCGTCCCAGTAGGTCTGGAAGTGCCAGGTGACCTTGAAGCCCTCTTCGAGGGAGCCCGTCTGCACCGAGGTGGAGGCCTGGTAGACCATCGGCAGCACGAAGAAGACGAGCAGCCAGACGATGCCGGGGAGCAGCAGCCAGTACGGGATCAGGCGCTTCTTGAGCGAGGCCCGGTGGACGGGCGGCTCGGCCGGGGTCTCGGCCCGCGGGGGCGCGGCGGTGGCGGTCACGCGCCCTCCTCGACCGTCTCGATGCCGGCCTCGATGTCCTGGGCCGCGTCCAGGCCGAAGGTGTGCTCGGGGTTCCAGTGCAGGACCACGTCGGCGCCGGGGACCAGGCGGGCGTCGCGCTCGACGTTCTGGACGTAGACCTCCAGCTCGGGGCAGACCGGGCTGTCGATCACGAACTGGGTGGAGACCCCGATGAAGGAGGAGTCGGCGATCTTTCCGGTGATCTTGTTGCGGCCGGCGGCGATGGCGCCCTCCTCCGCGGCCGGGACCAGGGAGATCTTCTCGGGACGCACGCCGACCAGCAGCTTTCCGCCGGTGCGGGGCGTGGTCGAACATCGGGCGGCGGGCAGCCGGAGCACGGCGCCGGAGGCCGAGACGGTGACGTCCGCGCCGGCGGACTCCACGGAGGCCTCGATCAGGTTGGAGGTGCCGAGGAAGTTCGCGACGAAGGTGGTGCGCGGGTTCTCGTAGAGCTCGGCGGGGGCGCCCAGCTGTTCGACGCGGCCGCCGTTCATCACCGCGACCGTGTCGGCCATGGTCATGGCCTCCTCCTGGTCGTGGGTGACGTGTACGAAGGTGATGCCGACCTCGGTCTGGATCCGCTTGAGCTCCAGCTGCATCTGGCGGCGCAGCTTGAGGTCGAGGGCGCCGAGCGGCTCGTCGAGGAGGAGGACCTGGGGGTGGTTGATCAGGGCGCGGGCGACGGCCACGCGCTGCTGCTGTCCGCCGGAGAGCTGGTGGGGCTTCTTGCGGGCGTGCTCGCCGAGCTGGACGAGGTCGATCATCTCGTCGACCTGCTTCTTGACCGACTTGATGCCGCGGCGGCGCAGGCCGAAGGCGATGTTCTCGAAGATGTCCATGTGCGGGAACAGCGCGTAGCTCTGGAAGACGGTGTTCACCGGGCGCTTGTAGGGCGGCAGGTGGGTGACCTCGCGCTCGCCGAGGCTGATGGTGCCGGTGGAGGGCTCCTCCAGGCCGGCGATCATGCGCAGGGTGGTGGTCTTCCCGCAGCCCGAGGCGCCGAGCAGGGCGAAGAAGGAGCCCTGGGGGATGGTGAGGTCCAGCGGGTGCACGGCGGTGAAGGAGCCGTAGTGCTTGCTGATCCCGGCGAGGCGGACGTCGCCGCTCGCGGTGCTGTCGGTCATGGGCCTGGGCCTTCGGTGGTGTGTCGTGGGAGGGGGACGGGGGCGCGTGGAGGGCCGGCGAGGGGGCCGGTCAGGCGCCGATGAGCTTGGCGAACTTCTCCTCGTACGCCGTCTCTTCCTCGCTGCTGAGGGAGCGGAAGGCGTGGGCCTTGGCGGCCATCTCCTTGTCCGGGACGATCAGCGGGTTGTCCGCGAGCTCCGGCTTGATCTTGGCCAGCTCGTCCTTGACCCCGTCGACCGGGCAGACGTAGCTGATGAAGGCGGCCAGCTGGGCGGCGACCGCGGGCTCGTAGTAGTAGTCGATGAGCTTCTCGGCGTTGGCCTTGTGCCGGGCCTTGGCGGGGACCAGCAGGTTGTCGCTGGAGGTGATGTAGCCGGCGGCCGGGATCGCGTACTTGATGTCGGGGTTGCCGGCCTGGAGCTGGATGACGTCGCCCGCCCAGGCGAGGCAGGCCGCGAGGTCGCCCTTGTCGAGGTCGGCGGTGTAGTCGTTGCCGGTGAAGCGGCGGATCTGCTTGCTGTCGACGCCCTTCTGGAGGCGGCCGAGCGCGGCGTCGTAGTCCGCGGTGGTGAACTTCGCCGGGTCCTTGCCCTGGTCGAGGAGGGTCATGCCGACGGTGTCGCGCATCTCGGTGAGGAAGCCGACGCGGCCCTTGAGGGTGGGGTCGTCGAGCAGCTGGGTGACGGAGTCGACCTTGTTGCCGCCGGTGGCCTTGGCGTTGTAGGCGATGACGGTGTCGATGCCGGTCCAGGGGTAGCTGTGGGCGCGGCCCGGGTCCCAGTCGGGGTTGCGGAACTGCGGGATCAGGTTGGCGTAGGCGTTCGGCAGGTTGCTCGGGTCGAGCTTCTGGGCCCAGCCGAGGCGGATGATGCGGGCGGCGAGCCAGTCGGTGACGACGATCAGGTCGCGGCCGGTGTCCTGGCCGGCCGCGAGCTGCGGGCGGATCTTGCCGAAGAACTCGACGTTGTCGTTGATGTCCTCGGTGTACTTGACCGCGATGCCGGTGCGCTGGGTGAACGCCTCCAGCGTCGGACGGGACTTCTCGTCGTCGCTGGTGTCCATGTACTCGGTCCAGTTGGAGAAGTTGATCTCCTTCTCCTGCGCCGAGTGGTCGTCGGACGGCGCCGCCTGCCCGCCCTCGCGCTTGGCGGGCGGGATTCCGCAGGCGGTGAGGGCGGCGAGGCCGCCCAGGGTGAGCGCCCCGGCCCCGGAGGCGCGCAGCAGCGAGCGGCGGGTGAGGGCGCCGCGGCCGCTGGTCAGACTGCGCCGCATCGCGGCGAGTTGCGCCGCCGAGAGGCGGTCGGGCTCGAACTGCTCCATGCGCGTTGCCCTTTCGGGAGGGAGGGCCGCTGGTCGGGCGGCGCTTTGACTATCGGTCCCCGAAGATCGTGCGGTGCCAGTCCTTGGCGGCCACCGCGGTGTTGTCGTACATCACATGCTTGACCTGCGTGTATTCCTCGAAGGAGTAAGAGCTCATGTCCTTTCCGAAGCCACTGGCCTTGTAGCCCCCGTGCGGCATCTCGCTGATGATCGGAATGTGGTCGTTGACCCACACGCAGCCGGCCTTGAGCTCCCGGGTGGCCCGGTTCGCCCGGTAGAGGTCCCGGGTCCAGGCGGAGGCGGCGAGGCCGTACGGGGTGTCGTTGGCCAGGGCCAGGCCCTCGTCGTCGGTGTCGAAGGGCAGGGCGACGAGGACCGGGCCGAAGATCTCGGACTGGACGACCTCGCTGTCCTGGGCGGCGCCGGTGATCAGGGTGGGCCGGTAGTAGGCGCCGTCGGCCAGGTTCCCGCCGGGGATCTCGCCGCCGGTGACGACGGTGGCGTAGCCGCGGGCGCGCTCGACGAAGGCGGCGACGCGGTCGCGCTGGGCGTGCGAGACCAGGGGGCCGAGGTCGGTGGTGGGGGCGAAGGGGTCGCCGAGGCGGACGGTCTCCATCAGCTCGGCGACGCGGGCGGTGAAGGCCTCGAACAGGGGGCGCTGGACGTAGGCACGGGTGGCGGCGGTGCAGTCCTGGCCGGTGTTGATGAGGGAGGCGGCGACGGCGCCGTGGGCGGCGGCCTCCACGTCGGCGTCGTCGAAGACCACGAAGGGGGCCTTGCCGCCGAGCTCCAGGTGGAGCCGCTTGACGGTGGCGGTGGCGATCTCGGCGACCCGCTTGCCGACGGCGGTGGAGCCGGTGAAGGAGGTCATCACCACGTCGGGGTGGCCCACCAGGTGCTCGCCCGCGTCGCGGCCGGCGCCGGTGACGATGTTGATCACGCCGTCGGGGATCCCCGCCTCCTTCGCCGCCTGGGCGAACATCAGGGAGGTCAGCGGGGTGAGCTCGGCGGGCTTGAGGACGATGGTGTTGCCCGCGGCGACGGCCGGGAGGATCTTCCAGGCGGCCATCTGGAGGGGGTAGTTCCAGGGGGCGATGGAGCCGACGACCCCGATGGCCTCGCGGCGTACGTACGAGGTGTGGTCGCCGGAGTACTCGCCCGCCGCCTGGCCCTGGAGGTGGCGGGCGGCGCCGGCGAAGAAGGCCGTGTTGTCGATGGTCCCGGGGACGTCGAACTCGGTGGACAGCCTCAGCGGCTTGCCGCACTGGAGGGATTCCGCGTACGCGAAGTCCTCCGCCTGCGCGGCGAGGACGGCGGCCAGCCGGTGCAGGGCGTCCGAGCGCTCGCCCGGGGTGGCGGCCGACCAGGCCGGGAAGGCCCGCTTGGCGGCGGCGACGGCCTCGTCCACGTCGGCCGGGCCGGCGAGCTCGTAGGTGAGCACGTCCTGTCCGGTGGCGGGATCGACGACGGTGTGCGACCGTCCGGAGGTACCGGCGCGGAGCCGTCCGTCGATGTACTGCGCGCCGTCTGCGAAGCGGTCCTTGACCTGGAAGCGGTTACCCATCACGCTCTCACGTTCTCCGTAGCTACAGCTCGAATTGAGTGCCGATCCTGACAGAGGGCTCTCCCTCCGCCAAGTGATTCCGTTGTTGCCTTTTGATTACGCGACGGAATCGGTCGACCATGTGTCGAGGCACGCCGCAAATCCCGTACGAAGTGTCAGTGGTGGCTGACAGACTCGCGTGCATGGACGAGATCGACGCTTTGATCGGGCAGGTCAGCCGTGGTGAGCGGGTGAAGTTCCTGCCCTTCTGGGGACACCGGCCCCGACCGGACGGCAGCCTGGGACCGAGCTGCCTGAGCCAGTGGTGGCCCTCCCCCTTCACTGTGGGTGACGTCCGGTACGCGACGGCCGAGCACTGGATGATGGCCGGGAAGGCCCGTCTCTTCGGGGATCCCGAAGCCGAGCGGGCCGCGCTGGAGGCGCTGACTCCGGCCGAGGCGAAGAAGGCCGGGCGGCTGGTGCGCGGGTTCGACGACGCGGTGTGGGAGCGGGAGCGGTTCGCGCTGGTCGTGGAGGGCAGCGTGCACAAGTTCGGCTCGGATCCGGCGCTGCGCGCGTACCTGCTGGGGACGGGGTCGCGCGTGCTGGTGGAGGCGAGCCCGGTGGACCGCGTCTGGGGCGTGGGCCTGGCCCCCGACGACGACCGGGCGCTGGACCCGGCCCGCTGGCGCGGCCTGAACCTGCTGGGGTTCGCGCTGATGGAGGCGCGTACCCGGCTGCGCGGGGCCGCTGCCTGAGGGCTCGGTAAATACGTGGCGGGCCTGCCGAGGCGGGCCCTAACGTGAACGTCGTCCAGGTGCGAAGGCGAGACCTACTTCGACTACTCATCGGGCGGTCGCGGGTTCGAGTCCCGCCACCGGTACTCACGCCGGTGTAGCTCAGTTGGCAGAGCACCTTGTGGTTTCGCCGACCTTGTTCTCTGGACACCCATTCGTCACGCACCTCCCGGTGCGCCCGGCGGCGGCTACTTCTCGCAGAAATCATGCCGCCGCCCCATCCGATCTCGGGAGGCCCGCGTGGGGGATGCCCGGTGCGCAGGCGACGGTTACTTCCGGGACCCGGAGGCCGTGGGTTCGAATCCCACCCGGCCCGGCACCCGCGAGGGTGCGGGCCGGTGGAGCAGCTTGGTAGCTCGCCGGGCATATGTACCGTCACCGACTCCGATCTCGGGCATCCCCCGCACGGCGCGCCTCCCCGTACTTCTTTTGAATTCGGGGGGATTCACATGGCCCGCTTCAACCAGCGCGCGTCCACCACCGCGTCCACCACCGCGACCGCACCCGCTTCGCCCGTGCGCTCCACCGGCCGCCGCGCCGTCAACCACCACGGCAGCCCCGGCTTCGCGCGCGACGCCCGCTCCGAGCTGTTCCTGCTGGCCGTAGCCAACTTCGTCACGCAGGACACCGCCTACGAGTCCGGCGAGGCCCGCGACGACCGCTTCCGCGTCCTGGTGCGCAGGCTCGCCGTCAAGGACCCGGAGTGGACCGCCGGCCTGCTGCACTGGCTGCGCCGCGACGGCAGCATGCGCACGGCCTCCCTCGTCGGCGCCGCCGAGTACGTCAAGGCACGCCTCGACGCGGGCGCGACCGACGGGCCCGCCAACCGGCAGGTGGTGGACTCCGTGCTGCTGCGCGCCGACGAGCCCGGTGAGCTGCTGGCCTACTGGACGGCCGTCCACGGGCGGAACGTGCCCAAGCCCGTGAAGCGGGGCATCGCCGACGCCGTGCGCCGGCTCTACTCCGGTACCTCGCTGCTCAAGTACGACACCGCGTCCAAGGGCTACCGCTTCGGCGACGTCCTGAACCTGGTCCACGCCTCGCCCGACCCGGCCAAGCCCTGGCAGGGCGAGCTGTTCCGGTACGCCCTCGACCGCCGCCACCACCCGGAGACCGCCGAGGTGCCGGCGGGCGACCGCACCCTGGCGGCCCACCGAGAGCTGATGGGGATCCCCGTCGAGCGGCGCCGGGCCATGGTCACGGGGAAGGACGGGGCGGAGCGGCTCGCGGAGGCGGGCATGACCTGGGAGGCGCTGGCCGGCTGGCTCCAGGGGCCGATGGACGCGGCCGCCTGGGAGGCGGTCATCCCGTCCATGGGCTCGATGGCGCTGCTGCGCAACCTGCGCAACTTCGACCAGGCGGGGGTCTCGGACGCGGTGGCGAAGGAGGTCGCCGCGAAGATCAGCGATCCCGAGTCGGTGGCCCGGTCGCGGCAGTTCCCCTTCCGCTACCTGGCCGCCTACCAGCACGCTCCCTCGCTGCGCTGGTCGTACCCGCTGGAGAAGGCGCTGCGGCGCTCGCTGGCCAACGTGCCGCAGCTGTCGGGGCGGACGCTGATCCTGGTCGACCGCTCCGGCTCGATGTGGTCGCCGCTGTCGGCCCGCTCGCAGCTCAACCGGGCCGACGCGGCCGCCGTGTTCGGCGCGGCGCTGGCCCTGCGGGCCGAGCGGGCGGATCTGGTCCAGTTCGGCACCGGAAGCAAGGAGGTCGCCTATCAGCGGGGCGATTCGGTGCTGAAGGTGCTCGAGCGGTTCGAGAGCCTCGGCGGTACCAACACGGCGGAGGCCGTGCGCAAGCACTACCGGGACCACGACCGGGTCCTGATCGTCACCGACGAGCAGGCCACGTACGCGTACGGCGGCGACCCGACGGCCCTGGTCCCCCGGGAGGTGCCCGTCTACACCTGGAACCTGGCCGGGTACCAGGTGGGCCACGCGCCCTCCGGGTCGGCGAACCGGCACACCTTCGGCGGGCTCACGGACGCCGCGTTCCGCATGGTGTCCCTGATCGAAGGGGGCCAGGACGCCGACTGGCCGTGGGCGGCGTAGGACGCCCAGGCTCAGACCCGTTCGCGCACCTGGGTGTTGGAGTGCGAGCCGCCGTCCGGGGTCTCCTCGAAGGTGTCCGACATGATCCCGGTGAAGGCGAGGGCCAGGATCACGGCACCGAGCACGATGCCGATGGCGCCCAGGATGGTGCCGGCCAGGGCCACACCGCCGTTGGTGGCCTCGCCCCGGTTCGCCTTGCCGCGTCCGAGCACGCCGAAGACCACCGCGGCGATGCCCAGCGCGATCGAGAAGAAGCTGGTGATGCAGATGACGACGGAGAGGATGCCGAGGACCAGCGCGGCGATGCCGAAGCCGTTGCTGGGGGCCGGGCCGTACGGGTGGTACCCGGTGTATCCCGGGTAGCCGGGCGCGGGCGGGTAGCCCGGCGTGCCGGGGTAGCCCGCGGGGGGCGGGTAGCCCGGCGTGCCGACGTGGCCCGCAGGGGGCGGGTAGCCGGGGTAGCCGTATCCGGGCGGCTGCGCCGCGGCCGGGCCCGGCTGGCCGTAGCCGCTCGGGGCCGGGTACGCGTACCCGGCGCCGGGTATCGGCGGCGCGGGCGCGGGGCCCGGGCCCGGCGCGGGCGCCGGTCCGGAAGCCTGCGGCGGCGGCGCCCACTCGGCTCCCGGCATCCCCGCGACGGTCTGCTGGTCGTGCACGGACGGCGCGCCCGGCGCCCCCTGGGTCCCCGGGGTCTGCTGCGGGCTCCCGCCCGGTTCGGCGGCCCGTCCTTCGGGCGGCGCCCACGGGTCCCTCGGCTCAGGGCTCTGGTCGGTCATACGGCGCCCCCTCTCGTACAGCCATGCTAAGCGCTGCCACCGACACCGCCGGGCCTGCCTACGATGAGGCAGACCTGCCCGCACCAGCGTCCCACCGGAGGCCCCCATGTCCGACCTGCACCCCTTCATCGCGGGGCTGCCCAAGGCCGAACTCCACGTCCACCACGTCGGCTCGGCGTCCCCCCGCATCGTGGCCGAGCTCGCCTCCCGCCACCCCGACTCCAAGGTCCCCACCGACCCCGAGGCCCTCGCCGACTACTTCACCTTCACCGACTTCGCCCACTTCATCGAGGTCTACCTGTCGGTCGTCGACCTGGTCCGCACCCCCGACGACGTGCGCACGCTGACCTTCGAGGTCGCCCGTGACATGGCCCGGCAGAACATCCGCTACGCCGAACTGACCATCACCCCCTACTCCTCCACCCGCCGCGGCATCGACGAGCGCGCCTTCATGGAGGCCATCGAGGAGGCGCGCAAGGCCGCCGAGTCCGAGCTCGGGGTCATCCTGCGCTGGTGCTTCGACATCCCCGGCGAGGCCGGCCCCGACGCCGCGGCCGAGACCGCCCGGCTCGCCGTCGACCTGCGCCCGGAGGGCCTGGTCTCCTTCGGCCTGGGCGGCCCCGAGATCGGCGTGCCGCGCCCGCAGTTCAAGCCGTACTTCGACCGGGCCCGCGCCGCCGGCCTGCACAGCGTCCCGCACGCCGGCGAGAGCACCGGCCCGGAGACGATCTGGGACGCCATCCGCGAGCTGGGCGCCGAGCGCATCGGCCACGGCACCAGCGCCACCCAGGACCCCGAACTGCTGAAGTACCTCACGGAGCACCGGATCGCGCTGGAGGTCTGCCCGACCTCCAACATCGCCACCCGTGTGGTGACCGACCTCGACCGGCACCCGATCAAGGAGATGGTCGCGGCGGGCGTGCTCGTCACCATCAACAGCGACGACCCGCCGATGTTCGGCACCGACCTCAACAACGAGTACGCGGTCGCCGCACGCCTCCTCGACCTCGACGAGCGCGGCCTCGCGCAGCTCGCGAAGAACGCCGTCGAGGCCTCCTTCCTGGACCCGGCCGGCAAGGCCCGGCTGACCGAGGAGATCGACGCCTACACCACCGAATGGCTCGCCCGCTGACTCCCCTTGATCGCTCCGGCCCCCGAGAATGGGGTGCATGAGCACCCTGACTGCCGTCGGCCACCGCGGCGATCCCTACCGAGTCCGTGAGAACACCCTCCCCTCGATCGGCTCCGCGTTCGCGCGCGGGGCCGACGCGGTGGAGGTGGACGTGCGGCTGACCCGCGACGGCGTGCCGGTCCTGCTGCACGACGAGACGCTGGAGCGGCTGTGGGGCCACGACGTGCGGCTCGACGCCGTCACGGCCGCGCAGCTGAAGGAGCTCGCCGGGGGCGGGATCCCGACCCTGCGCGAGGCGCTGATGGCGGCCGGGGCCGGGCGGCTGATGATCGACCTGCCGGGGGCCACGCCCGAGGCCGTCCGGACCGTCGTCGACCTGGTGCGCGAGTGCGGTGCCCGCGACCGTACGTACTACTGCGCGGGGCCGAACACCATGCTGGCGGTCCGCGCCGCCGACCCCGACGCGGAGATCGCGCTGACCTGGACCACGCTGTCTCCGCCGCGCCGGGTGCTGATCGACGCGGTGTCCCCGCGCTGGCTCAACTACCGCTTCGGGCTGGTCACCCGGGAGCTCACGGACGCCCTGCACCGGGACGGGCTGCTGGTGTCGGCGTGGACCGCGGACACCAAGCGGTCGATGCGCGCCCTGCTGCGGGCCGGGGTGGACTCCGTGACCACCAACAGGCTGGACGCGCTGGCCGCCGTACGGGCCGAGCTCGGGCAGTGAGGCGCGAGCTCGGCGAACGCCTGCGCGAGGGCGTCCTGCGGGCGGATCCGCGCTGGCGGGACGCGGGGCTGACGCTGCTGGTACAGGTGGCGGCGACCATTCCCTTCGTGGTGCCGCGCGATCCGGCGGACTCCCCGGCGACCTGGACGGCGTACCTGCTGACCACGCTGGGGAACGTGCCGCTGCTGTGGCGGCGCCGGGCTCCCGTGGCGGCGCTGCTGGGGGTGGTCGCGGCCGGCTCGGTCTACCAGCTGGCGCTGGACGGGCCCGGGCAGCCGCTGCCGTACGCCGCGCTGGTCTGCGTCTATTCGATCGCGCTGCTGCGGCCGGCCCGGGAGCGGCTGGCCGCGGCGGCCGCCCTGGTCGTGCTGATCGCGGTGTCGGTCGGGCTCAACACCGGTACGGCGAAGGAGCTGCTGTTCGCGCTGTTCGTGTTCGGGGCGGCGTTCGCGCTGGGCCGGCTGCAGGCCACCCGGCTGGCGTACACGGCGGCCGTGGAGGACCGGGCGGCGCAGCTGGAGCGGGCGAACCGGATCGAGGCGGAGCAGGCGGCGGCGCGCGAACGGGCGCGCATCGCGCGGGAGATGCACGACATCCTCTCGCACGCCGTCAGCATCATGGTGGTGCAGGCGGAGGCCGGGCCGGTGGCGGTGCGCCGGGCGCCGGAGCGGGCGGAGGCCGCGTTCGAGGCGATCGCCGAAACGGGGCGGGACGCGATGGCTCAGCTGCGGACGATGCTGGGCGTGCTGCGGACGCAGGAGGCGGCTCCGCGCGCTCCGCAGCCGGGGATCGGGGAGCTCGGGGCGCTGGTGGAGCGGGTGCGGGCGAGCGGGCTGGCGGTGTCGTACGAGCGGACGGGCGAGGTGCGCGAGCTGCCGGCGGCGCTGGGGGCGACGGTGCACCGGGTGGTGCAGGAGGCGCTGACCAACGTGGTGAAGCACGCGGGGGCCTCGGCGGTGGACGTACGTCTGGAGTACGGGCCGCGGGAGCTCGCGGTCCGGGTCACGGACGACGGCCGGGGGCCGGCCGCCGGCGCCGCGGGCGGGCACGGGCTGATCGGGATCCGTGAGCGGGCCGCGGCGCACGGCGGGACGGCGTGGACCGGCCCGGGTGCGGACGGGCGCGGGTTCACGGTGCTTGTAACCTCGCCGCTGGAGGTGGGGACGTGACGATCCGTGTGGTGGTGGCCGACGACCAGGAGCTGGTGCGCAGCGGCTTCGCGATGATCCTGGACGTCCAGGAGGACATCGAGGTCGTGGCGGAGGTCGGGGACGGGGCGGCGGCCGTGGAGGCGGTGGCGCGGCTCTCCCCCGACGTGGCGTTGCTGGACGTGCGGATGCCGGTGCTGGACGGGATCGAGGCCTGCCGTGCGATCTCGGCGCGGGGCGCGTGCCGGACGGTGATGCTGACGACCTTCGACTCCGACGAGTACGTCTACGAGGCGCTGCACGCGGGGGCGAGCGGGTTCCTGCTGAAGGACGTGCGGCGGGACGACCTGGTGCACGCGGTGCGGGTGGTGGCGGCGGGCGAGTCGCTGCTGGCGCCCTCGGTGGCGCGGCGGCTGATCGAGGAGTACACGGCGGTGACGGCCCGGCAGGCGGCCGTGCCCGCGCCGGCGGCGGAGCGGCTGGAGGTGCTGACGGCCCGGGAGCGGGAGACGCTGCTGCACCTGGGGCGGGGGCTGTCGAACGCGGAGATCGCGGTGGCGCTCGTGGTGAGCGAGCACACGGTGAAGTCGCACGTGGGGAACGTGCTGGCGAAGCTGGGGCTGCGGGACCGGATCCAGGCGGTGATCTGCGCCTACGAGACGGGGCTGATCGCGGCGGGCTCGGCGGGTCCCTCTGCGGTATCTCCCTCTGGGGAGTGAGGGGCGGCGGGGCGCCTCCCCCGCGCCGGTGAGTTGTCGTACCGCTGAAGACCACTCCTGATGGTGATCCGCGGATACCCCTGTGACCTGCAGCATTGAGGTCATCGGGGGGCAGCGGGCCCCGCGGGTCGCACAACAGGGGGAACGTCATGAAGGCACGTACGCGCACGCTGGTCGCCGCCGCTCTGGTCCTGGGCATCGCCGCCGGTCCGGTGGCCGTGGCCCAGGCCGCTCCGGCCTCGCCGGCTCCGGCATCGGCGCCGGTGTCGGCCCCGTCGCCGGTCTTCACCGCCCCGCCGGACGCGGCGGCGCTGCGGAAGGCGATCGCCGGGGTCGGGCCGCAGAGCAAGGACGCGACGGCCGCGCTGGTCCGGGTGGGCGGTACGAGCGGCAGCTGGCGGGGCAGCGCCGGTGTCGCGGACGTCGGCAGCGGGCGGGCGGCGGTGGAGGACGCCCGGTTCCGGGCCGGGTCGGTGACGAAGACCTTCACCGCGGCGGTGGTGCTCCAGCTGGCGGCCGAGGGCAAGGTGGACCTGGACCGGCCGGTGCAGGACTACCTGCCGGGGCTGCTGCCCGGGTTCGAGCCGGTGAAGGTGCGCCAGCTGCTGAACTACACGAGCGGGCTGCGGTCGGCCGACGGTCCCGGGGACGCCTTCGAGGACGAGTACGCCCACCGCTTCGACCTGGTCGACCCGCACGCGCTGATCGCCAACGCGGTGGCGAAGGGGCCGGAGTGGGCGCCGGGGAAGCAGCAGCGGTACAGCAACATCCACTACACGGTGCTGGGCGTGCTGATCGAGAAGCTGACGGGGACGACGTACGACAAGGCGGTCGGGGAGCGGATCATCAAGCCGCTGGGCCTGCGCCACACCTCGTTCCCGTCCCGTACCCAGAACCGCATACCGGGCCCGTACAACCACGGCTACCAGGCGGTCCAGGAGGCCGACGGCAGCCGCAGGCTGGTCGACGTGTCGGACTGGAACTCCTCGTCCAACTGGGCGGCGGGGGACCTGATGTCGACGACGGCGGACCTGGAGCGGTTCACGGTGGCCCTGTTCGCCGGCCGGGTGGTGCCGAAGGCGCAGCTGGAGGAGATGTTCACCGTCCCGGACGTGCCGGACGCCGAGACCGGCGGGCACGCGGTGCAGACGGCCGGCATGAAGGAGTTCGTCCTGCCGGACGGCACGAAGCTGTACGGCAAGACGGGCTCCCGATACGGCTACAGCACGGTGATCGGCGGCACCCGCGACCTCTCGCGCACCCTGGTCTACTCGCTGAACTCGACCGACGCCAAGGGCCGGGACATGAACGCGGTGGCCTACGGCGTCATCGGCGCGGCCTTCGCCAAGTAGCCGCCGGCTTCGACGATCCAGACGTTGCGGACCGGGTCGCGGTGGACCCGACCAGACGCTGCCCGGCCCGGCAGCGTGAGGTGGGAACGCCGCTCAGACCCGAAGGGGAGCGGTCTCCGTGCAGGGAAGGGAGCAGTCACAGTCCGACGATGGCGTTCCAGCGCGGGGCGAAGGTGCGGCGTTCGGCCGAGGAGATGTCGCGGGCCACGACCAGGCGCCGCCGCATGTCGTCGTCCGGGAAGATCAGCGGGTTCCGGGCCAGTTCGGCGGTCTTCTTGTCCGGTGAGGCGGCCAGGACCTCGCGGGCGGCGGGGACCGGGCAGACGTAGTTGACGGCCGCCGCCAGCTCCGCCGCCACCGCCGGGTCGTAGTAGTAGTCGACCAGCGCCTCCGCGTTCGCCTTGTGGCGGGCGAGGTTGGGGACGAGCAGGCTCTCCGCCCACAGTTCGGCCCCCTCCTCGGGGACCACGAACTCGATGTCGGGGTTGTCGGCCTTCAGCTGGATGGCGTCGCCGGAGTAGGCCTGGCAGGCGAGGACGTCGCCCTTGCCGAGATCGGAGGTGTAGTCGTTGCCGGTGAAGCGGCGGATGTGCTTCTTCTTCACCATGCTCTCGACCTGGTCGCACATCCGGTGGAAGTCGGATTCGGTCCAGCGGGTGGTGTCGGTGCCCTGGCCCTGCATCAGCAGCGCGAAGGACTCGTCGAGCCCCGAGAAGAGGGTGACCTTGCCCGCCAGGTCCGGGTGCCACAGGTCCTGGACGGACTTGATCTCCCGCCCCAGCGCCTTGCGGTTGTAGGCGATGCCGGTGATCCCGGACTGCCAGGGGACGGTGTGCAGGCGGCCCGGGTCGAAGGCGGGGGAACGCAGCTGCGGGTCCAGGTTCTTCGCCACGTTGGCCTGCGCCGAGCGGTCCATCTTCTGGGCCCAGCCCAGGTGGACGAAGCGGGCGGCCATCCAGTCGCTGACCACCACCAGGTCGTGACCCGTCGCCTGGTGGTTCATCAGGGCCGGGCTGACCTTGCCGAAGAACTCGTCGTTGTCGTTGATGTCCTCGGTGTACCGGACGTCGATGCCGGTCTTCTCGGTGAAGGCGTCCAGGGTCGGGCGCTTCTCCTCGTCCTCGTCGTCGGTGTCGATGTACAGCGGCCAGTTGGAGAAGGCGAGCTTGCGCTCCTCCTCCGAGAGGTCCTGGCCCTGCCTGCGGCCCTCCGGGACGTAGGCGGCGGGGACACCGCAGCCGGTGAGGGCGGCCAGCAGGCCCGCGGCACCGAGGCCGCGCAGCGCCGCGCGGCGGGAGAAGGGGAGTTCAGGCATGGGCTCAGCCTCCGACAACGCCGAAGGGGCGGGCAATAGACAACTTGTCTACCACCCGCCCCTTCAGTGGCCTGCGGTGATCAGTGCGCGGGGAGCCCCCGCGCCCTGCTCACGGCCGCCGGGCCGGTTCAGCCGTCGAGCGAGGTCATCACGTGCTTGATGCGGGTGTAGTCCTCGAACCCGTAGGCGGAGAGGTCCTTGCCGTAGCCGGACTTCTTGAAGCCGCCGTGGGGCATCTCGGCGACGAGCGGGATATGGGTGTTGATCCAGACGCAGCCGAAGTCGAGGTTCTTGGACATGCGCATCGCGCGGCCGTGGTCCTTGGTCCACACGGAGGAGGCGAGGGCGAACTCGACGCCGTTCGCGTACTCCAGCGCCTGGGCCTCGTCCGAGAAGGACTGGACGGTGATGACGGGGCCGAAGACCTCGTTCTGGATGATCTCGTCGTCCTGCTTCAGGCCCGAGACCACGGTCGGGGCGTAGAAGAAGCCCTTGTCGCCGACGCGGTGGCCGCCCGCCTCGACCTTGGCGTGCGCGGGGAGGCGCTCGATGAAGCCCGCGACCTGCTTCAGCTGGTTGGGGTTGTTCAGCGGGCCGTAGAGCACGTCCTCGTCGTCCGGCGCGCCGGTCTTGGTCTCCGCGGCGGCCTTGGCGAGCGCGGCCACGAACTCGTCGTGGATCGACTCGTGCACGAGCACGCGGGTGGCGGCGGTGCAGTCCTGGCCGGCGTTGAAGTAGCCGGCGACGGCGATGTCCTCGACGGCCTTGGCCAGGTCGGCGTCCTCGAAGACCACGACGGGGGCCTTGCCGCCGAGCTCCAGGTGGACGCGCTTGACGTCCTTCGAGGCGCTCTCGGCGACCTGCATGCCCGCGCGCACCGAGCCGGTGATGGAGGCCATCGCCGGGGTGGAGTGCTCGACCATGGCCTTGCCGGTCTCGCGGTCGCCGCAGACGACGTTGAAGACGCCCTTGGGCAGGATCGAGTCGATGATCTCCGCCATCAGCACCGTGGAGGCCGGGGTGGTGTCGGAGGGCTTGAGGACGACGGTGTTGCCCGCGGCGATCGCCGGGGCGAACTTCCACACGGCCATCATCATCGGGTAGTTCCAGGGCGCGACCTGGGCACAGACGCCGACCGGCTCACGGCGGATGATCGAGGTCATCCCGTCCATGTACTCGCCGGCCGAGCGGCCCTCGAGCAGGCGCGCGGCGCCCGCGAAGAAGCGGATCTGGTCCACCATCGGCGGCAGCTCCTCGCTGGCCGTCAGGCCCAGCGGCTTGCCGGTGTTCTCCGACTCGGCGGCGACGAGCTCCTCCGCGCGCGCCTCGAAGGCGTCGGCGATCTTCAGGAGGGCCTTCTGCCGCTCGGAGGGGGTGGTGTCGCGCCACGCCGGGAAGGCGGCAGCGGCGGCGGCCATGGCGGCGTCCACGTCGGCCTGGCCCGACAGCGGGGCGGTCGCGTACACCTCGCCGGTGGCCGGGTTGACCACCTCGGTGGTCCGCCCGTCGGCGGCGTCCTTGAACTCCCCGCCGATGTAGTTGCGCAGACGACGCAGTTCGGTGGTCACTACAGCCACTCTCCTGATCACATGTCCAACGATTGAGACAAGTCCCAAGGGTAGCCCCTCGGGCGACGCTTTCGACAGAGCCAGACCCAGCCAACTACGAAATCCGTGCATTCGAAGACCTCCCGCAACGAATTTCATCGATTACGGGTTGCGGAACCGACGACTCCTCGTGCACAGTGGCGTCGTGGTCAGTCGAAGCGCAGATTCCAGGAACAGACAACCGTCCCCTTCGGTCGATGCTGTGTCCCTGGCGATCATCGAGCAACTGCAGGAGGACGGCCGGCGCCCCTACGCGTCGATCGGCAAGGCCGTGGGCCTTTCCGAAGCGGCCGTGCGCCAGCGCGTACAGAAGCTGCTCGACCAGGGCGTCATGCAGATCGTCGCCGTCACGGACCCGCTCACCGTGGGTCTGCGGCGCCAGGCCATGGTCGGCATCAACGTCGAGGGCGACCTCGACCCGGTGGCCGACGCCCTGACCGCCATGGCCGAGTGCGAATACGTCGTCATGACCGCCGGGTCGTTCGACCTGATGGTGGAGATCGTCTGCGAGGACGACGACCACCTGCTCGAAACGATCAACAAGAAGATCCGCACGCTCCCCGGCGTGCGATCAACCGAGAGCTTCGTTTACCTGAAGCTCAAGAAGCAGACCTACATGTGGGGAACTCGATAGCCCGTGAGCCAGGACCTCTCCAAAACCGCGTACGACCACCTGTGGATGCACTTCACGCGCATGTCGTCGTACGAGAACGCGCCCGTCCCCACCATCGTGCGGGGTGAGGGCACCTACATCTTCGACGACAAGGGCAAGCGCTACCTGGACGGTCTCGCCGGACTGTTCGTGGTCAACGCCGGTCACGGCCGCAAGGAGCTGGCCGAGGTCGCCTACAAGCAGGCCCAGGAGCTCGCGTTCTTCCCCGTGTGGTCGTACGCGCACCCCAAGGCCGTCGAGCTCGCCGAGCGCCTCGCCGGCTACGCCCCCGGCGACCTGAACAAGGTCTTCTTCACCACCGGTGGCGGCGAGGCCGTCGAGACCGCCTGGAAGCTCGCCAAGCAGTACTTCAAGCTGCAGGGCAAGCACACCAAGTACAAGGTCATCTCGCGTGCGGTCGCCTACCACGGCACCCCGCAGGGCGCCCTGTCCATCACCGGCCTGCCGGCCCTGAAGGCCCCCTTCGAGCCGCTGGTCCCCGGCGCGCACAAGGTGCCGAACACCAACATCTACCGCGCCCCGATCCACGGCGACGACCCCGAGGCCTTCGGCCGCTGGGCCGCCGACCAGATCGAGCAGCAGATCCTCTTCGAGGGCCCCGACACCGTCGCGGCCGTCTTCCTCGAGCCCGTCCAGAACGCCGGCGGCTGCTTCCCGCCCCCGCCCGGGTACTTCCAGCGGGTGCGCGAGATCTGCGACACCTACGACGTGCTCCTCGTCTCCGACGAGACGATCTGCGCCTTCGGCCGCCTCGGCACGATGTTCGCGTGCGACAAGTTCGGCTACGTGCCGGACATGATCACCTGCGCCAAGGGCATGACCTCGGGCTACTCCCCGATCGGCGCCTGCATCGTCTCCGACCGGATCGCGGAGCCGTTCTACAAGGGCGACAACACCTTCCTGCACGGCTACACCTTCGGCGGACACCCGGTGTCCTCCGCGGTGGCGCTGGCCAACCTCGACATCTTCGACAAGGAAGGCCTGAACCAGCACGTGCTGGACCAGGAGGGCAACTTCTTCAGCACCCTGCAGAAGCTGCACGACCTCCCGATCGTCGGCGACGTGCGCGGCAACGGCTTCTTCTACGGCATCGAGCTCGTCAAGGACAAGGTCACCAAGGAGTCCTTCACGGACGAGGAGACCGAGCGCGTGCTCTACGGCTTCCTCTCCAAGGCGCTGTTCGACAACGGCCTGTACTGCCGGGCCGACGACCGCGGCGACCCGGTCATCCAGCTGGCCCCGCCGCTGATCGCGGACCAGGGCACCTTCGACGAGATCGAGGGCATCCTGCGCAGCGTGCTCACCGAGGCCTGGACCAAGCTGTAAACAACAGAAAATAGTCCGAACCACACGGCCCGGATCCCCTGTTCGAGTGAGAACACGGTGGTCCGGGCCGTGTGCTGTCACCATCCAAGCGGTTCATCTCTTTACATCTCTGTGCGGGCCAGTGACCGAAGCGGCTCCGCTTCGTTCCCCCGGACGGAGGTGTACGCCATGGTGGCTCCACCGGACAGTGCCCCGCCAGACGACGACGTCCTCTGGGCGCGGTCCCTTCACTACTCCCACATGGGCTCCCCCGGCCTGATCGGGGTCGGCGCAGGCATCCGGCAGGGCGAGGTCCTCGCCGTGACCGGCCCGCGCGGCAGCGGCAAGACCACCCTGCTGCGCTGCCTGGCCGGACGGCTCGTGCCCGACCAGGGCGAGGTCCGCTTCGACGGGACCGCCGTCCACACCCTCGGCGCCGCGGCCCGCGAACGGCTGTTCCGCGCCCGCTTCGCCTGGATCGGGCCCGAGCCGCAGCTGCTGCCCGAGCTCAAGGTGTGGGAGAACGCGGCCCTGCCCCTGCTGCTCACCGGCGCACCGCACCGCGCCGCCCGGGCCGCCGCCCACGAATGGCTGGAGCGCCTGGACATCGGCGGCTTCGCCCGCAAGCGTCCCGGGGCCCTGAACCGGGCCGAGTCCCAGCGGGTCGCGCTCGCCCGCGCCCTGGCCGCCGAGCCCGCCGTGCTGTTCGCCGACGAGCCCACGGCCCCGCTGCACCGCGCCGAGCGCGCGCAGCTGCTCCGCACGCTCACCACGGCCGCCCGCTCGCACGGGATCACGGTGGTCCTCGCCACCCACGACGAGGAGACCGCGGCCGCCGCCGACCGGAACCTGGCCCTGATCGACGGCCGCCCGGCCGACGCCGCGGCCGTCGTCTCCCCCGGGACCACGGAGGACCAGGCCGCGTGCTCTCTCTCCGCCTAGCCCGCGGCTCCCGGCCCCTGGTCCAGCTGCGCAGACTGCTGGTCGCCGCCGCCTGCGCCGGCAGCGGCCTCCTCCTGCTGTACGTCCTCGCGGACGCCCAGGCCCGGCCCGCCGGATCGTTCCCGCGGCTGCTGTGGGCGCTGGTCCCGCTCGCCGCCACCGTCCAGCTGGCCGTCGCCGTGGCCCGTACCGACCCGGCGACCCGGCCCCGCGAGGGACTCGACGCCGTCGGGCTGGGGCCCGTACGCCTGGCCCTGGCCGCGGCGGTCTCCACCGCCGTCGCCTGCACCCTGGGCGGCGTCATCGCCCTCGCCGTCTTCCTCCACCTGCGCGGCGAACTCGCCGGGCTGCCCTTCGACGGGGCCGGTGCCCGGCTGCTCCACGCGGACCGGCCCCTGCCGGTGGCCGCCGCCCTCACCCTGCTGGCCCTGCTCCCCCTGACGGCCTCGGCCGCGACGGCCCTCGCCCTGCGCCCCCGGCCGCCGCACTCGGGGCTGGCCCCCCAGACGGGTGTGCCCTGGGGGGTGGCGCTCACCGCGTGCGGGCTCGGCCTGCTGGCGTACGCCCGCCCGGACGGCCCCGCGGTGCCGGCGGCCGGCGCCCTGATCGCGGTCGGCCTCGCCCTGGCCGGCCCCGGCCTGGCCTACGCCTGCGGCACCCTGGTGCAGGCCGTCCGCCCCGGCGCGCTGCGGCTGCTCGCCGGGCGGACCCTGCAGGAGGAGGCCTCCCGGCTGGGCCGTCCGCTGGGGGTGCTGTGCGCCGTCGGCGCGGCCGGCGTGACCGCCGTGGCCGGGGCCGGGGCACCGTCCCCGCTGGGACCGCTGACCGGACCGGCCGCCGCGCTCGTGGCGCTGTGCGCGGCCGCCTCCCTGCTCACCGCCGCCGTCGAGTCCCGGCAGGCCCGCGGCGCGGCCCGGGCGGCCCTGCTCGACCTGGGCACCCCGGGCACGGTGCTGCGGACGGCCGCCGGCCTGCGGGCCGCCGCGCTGCTCGCCGGCTGCGTGCCGCTCGTGTGGGGTGTGGCGCAGCTGACGTCACTGGCCCTGACCCGCTGAGCGGGGCAGCCCTTAGGGTGGGCCGAATGGTCAACGCAGACATCGAGATCGAGACGCTCGCCGAGTTCGACCGGGTGGTCGCCCGGGGCTCCCTGAGCGGGTACCGGATCCAGTCGGTCAACCTGCTGCAGCGGACCTTCGCCCTGCTGTCCGCGGACACCTCGGCCGCCGTGTTCCTGGGCTGCGCCATGGAGCCCGACGCGGCGGTGAAGGTCCGCGCGGACGGCGCGCTGGTCTTCCCGCCGGTGCCGGACCTGCCGTTCGACCCGTACCGGGGGCTGCTCTACTCGGCGGAGGAACTCTTCGCCGGGCTCGCAGAGGGCTACGAGTCCACCCCGGACGCCCTGGCGTACGCCTGGTTCCAGGAGACGAAGGCCGACGGCGACGTCTTCTCCTCGATGCTGCGCTCCCTCCACGACGACGCGGTCTCCGACGCCCTCGACGAGGCCCTGGCGGGCGCTCGCGTGGTCGGCGTGATGGGCGGTCACGCCATGGCCCGGGGCACGGACGGCTACCGCGGCGCGGCCGAGCTCGGCCGGGGCCTGGCCCGCGGCGGGCTGACGGTGGCCACGGGCGGCGGCCCGGGCGCGATGGAGGCCGCCAACCTCGGCGCCTACCTGGCCCCCGCCCCCGACGGGGCGCTCGGCGAGGCGCTGGAGGTCCTGGCGAAGGCGCCCTCCTTCACCCCGTCGGTCTCCGACTGGGCCCGCGCGGCCTTCGCCGTACGGGAGCGCTGGCCCGCGGGCGGCGACTCGGTGGGCATCCCGACGTGGTTCTACGGGCACGAGCCGCCGAACGCGTTCGCCGGGCGGATCGCGAAGTACTTCTCCAACGCCACCCGCGAGGACGGGCTGCTCGCCCGCTCCACGGCGGGCGTGGTGTTCCTGCCGGGCGCGGCCGGGACGGTGCAGGAGGTGTTCGACAACGCGACGCCGAACTACTACTCCTCCGCCGCCGGGCCCACCCCCATGGTCCTGGTCGACCGGCGCCACTGGACCGAGGAGCTGCCCGTCTGGCCGCTGCTGCGGGCCCTGGCCCGGGGCCGCGCCATGGAGTCGCGGATCGCGCTGGTGGACTCGGTGGACGAGGTCCCGGACGCGCTGGCGGCCCTGGCCTGAGCGGGGCCCGGTCCCCGCCGGGCAAAGAAAAGGTCAACGAACCCTCTTGCGGAGGCAACTCCGCGGCCCGATCCGACGTCTGGCAGAGGTACCGCTTTACCTGCCAGACGTTGAACGGAGCCCTCTGTGCTCATAGGCCTGCTGACCGCTGTCGCGGCGTCCATCTGCTACGGGACGGGCTCCGTCCTGCAAGCCGTCGGCTCGCGCCGCGCCGCCCGGATGTCGCCGGCCGCCGCCGGGGTGACCGCCCACGGCGGCCCGAACCTGACCTCCACCGCCAAGGCCGCGATGACCTGGGAGTTCATCGTCGGCACCATCCTGGACTTCGTCGGTTTCGGACTGGGCGCGCTGGCGGCCCGGCTGCTGCCCCTGTTCCTCTCCCAGACGGTGATCAGCGCCAACCTGGTGATCACCGCCGTGCTGAGCGTGAAGATGCTCGGCATCCGCCTGACCCGCAAGGAGTGGACCTCCATCGGCGTCGTCTGCGCGGCGCTGGTGCTGCTCGCGACGGCCGCCGGCCACGAGGGCGACCACCACGCCCCGATGGCCACGCACTGGTGGCTGCTGGCGGTGACCCTGCTGATCATCGTCGGCGGCACGGCGGCCGTACGGTTCCTCGGCGCCCGGGCCGCGATCCTGGCGGGCCTGCTGTCGGGCCTGGCCTTCGGCGCGCTGGGCGTCGGGGTGCGCATCCTGGACGGGATCGACCCCTTCGACCTCGGCACGCTGCTCACCGACCCCGCGCTCTACGCCATCCTCGTCGCGGGCGTCGGCGGCATGTACCTGCACACCGTCGCCCTGCAGATCGGCTCGGTGAACGGGGCCACGGCCGCCCTGGTGGTCGGCGAGACGGTGCTCCCGGGTGCGATCGGCGTGCTGTGGCTGGGCGACGCCTCCCGGCCGGGGCTGGCCTGGCTGGCGGTCGCCGGCTTCGTGCTGGCGGTGACCGGAGCGGTCGCCGTGGCCTGGTACGGCAACCACGACGGGGCGGCGGACCCGGCCGAGGAGCCGGTCCCGGAGCCGGTGGGCTGACCCGGCCGGCCGGTCCGGCGCCCCGGGCGTTCACCCCGACGGGTCCCCGGGGTGGCGCGGCCGCGGCGGCCGGGGCCTGCTGAGGGCATGGACTCCCCCACCAGCACACGGCTGCGCACCCCCGGCGCCGCGGGCATGGCCGGTGTCGTCTTCGCCGTGCTGCTCGCGGCGGCGATCGTGCTCATGCGCACCGCCATCCCCTCGGGGAGCCCGGCCGAGGCCGCCGTCGACACCGACAAGCGCTGGGCCGTGCGGCTGGCCCTGGAGATCGTCCCGTTCGCCGGGATCTTCTTCCTGTGGTTCATGGGGGCCCTGCGGGAGCACTCGGGCGAGGTGGAGGACCGTTTCTTCGCGACGGTGTTCCTGGGCAGCGGCTTCATCTTCGTCGCCACCCTCTTCGTGGCCGCCGCGGCAGCGGGCACCGTGCTCGACGAGGCCGTCCCGCCCTCCGGCTTCGGCCGGCCCTTCGCATACACCGTGCTCACCTCGTACGCGATGCGCGTGGCGGCCGTGTTCGCGTTCTCGACCTCCGCCATCGGCCGCCGGCTCGGCGTCTTCCCCCGCCCGCTGACCCTGCTGGGCCTCGCGACCGGCCTGGTCCTGCTGGTGCTGGGGTCCCAGGCGCCCTGGATCGAGCTGGTCTTCCCCTTCTGGGTCCTCGTCGTCAGCCTCCACATCCTCCGCTCCCGCCTGCGCCGCACCCCCTGACCTGCGGCTTCACCGGCCCTTGCGCCCGGCAGGCGAGCGGCGGCCCGCGCGCGCATGCTGGAGGGGTGGCCGGGGGGCCTCGGGGGCTGCGGGGGTCATCAGGGCACGGAAAGGCTGATGCCTCATGAGGCTCGTCGTCGACCTGAACCGCTGTCAGGGGTACGCGCAGTGCGCGTTCCTCGCACCCGACGTCTTCGCCATGCACGGCGACGAGTCGCTGCTCTACAACCCGCAGGCCCCCGATGACCAGCACGACAACGTCGTGCGCGCCGCCCACGCCTGCCCGGTCCGGGCCATCCTCCTGGACGCGATGAACGGCTCCCTCCAGACCCCGGAGGCCGGCGGTGAACGGTGACGGAGCCCTGGAGCGGCTCAAGCGCGAGGGCCGCATCGTCGTCGTGGGCGCTTCCCTGGCCGGCCTGCGGGCCGCCGAGACCATGCGCGAGAAGGGCTTCGCCGGCGAGCTGACGATGATCGGCGACGAGCCCTACGAGCCGTACGACCGCCCGCCCCTGTCCAAGCAGGTGCTGCTGGGCATGGCCACCGCCGACGGGACCGCCCTGCCCCGGCGCCGGGACATCGACGCGAAGTGGCGCCTCGGGGTGCCGGCCGCCGGCCTGGACATGGCGGCCCGCCGGGTCCGGCTGGCCGACGGGGACGAGGTGGAGTACGACCGCCTGCTGATCGCCACCGGGGTGCGCGCCCGGCCGTGGCCCAACCCGGACGAGGGCGCCCTCGACGGGGTCTTCGTCCTGCGCACCCGCGGCGACGCGGCCGCCCTGGAACGCGCCCTCGCGGCCGGCCCCGGCCGGGTGCTGGTGATCGGGGCCGGGTTCACGGGCTCCGAGATCGCCTCCGCGTGCCGGGAGCGCGGTCTGGCCGTCACCGTGGCCGAACGCGCCGACGCGCCGCTGGTCGGAGCGCTCGGCGGGGTGATCGGGGCGGTCGCGGCCGAGATGCACCGCGAGAACGGCGTCGACCTGCGCACCGGGATCATGGTGACCAGCCTGGAGGGCGACTCCTCCGGCCGGGTCCGCGCCGCGCACCTCTCCGACGGCACCACGCTGGAGGCCGAGGTCGTGGTCGTCTCGCTCGGCGCGCAGCGCAACACCGAATGGCTGACCGGGTCCGGACTGGGCGCGGGCCCGCGCGGCATCGCCTGTGACGCGGGCTGCCGGGCCTTCGACATCTGGGGCATCGTCACCGACGACATCTACGTCGCCGGCGACGTCGCCCGCTCCCCGCACGCCCTGTTCGGCTACCAGTTCCTGTCGCTGGAGCACTGGGGCAACGCCGTGGCCCAGGCGGAGACGGCCGCGCACAACATGCTCAGCCGCAGTGCCGACCGCCGCCCGCACCTGTGGGTCCCGGCGTTCTGGTCCTCCCAGTTCGGCGTCAACATCAAGTCGGTCGGGGTCCCCTCGATGGGCACCGAGATCGTGATCACCCAGGGTTCGCGCGCCGAGCGCCGTTTCGTCGGCGTGTACGGGTACCAGGGCCGCGTGATCGGGGCCGTCACCTTCGACCAGTGCCGCTGGCTGGACTTCTACGAGCAGCAGATCGAGCAGACCGCGCCGTTCCCGCCGCCCTACCCGACGGTGGACCGCAGGCCCGAGGGGGAGCGGCCGCTGGACGCGGACTTCCCCGACCCGTCGGTGCCCACGCACGGGCCGACGATCACCCTGAGCGGCTACTCGCCGGCCGACCGGCGGATGACCTTCACTCCGGCGCACAACTGAGCACGAGGACCTCTCATGACCCAAGGCATCCTGCGGCAGATCCTCGACTACTCCAGCCGTGCCAACCCGTACCCGCTGTACGAGGAGCTCCGCAAGACCCCGGTGTTCCACGACGGGGAAGGCCCCTACGTCGTCAGCACCTACCACGAGATCAAGGGCCTGCTGCACGACCCGCGCATCAGCTCCGACGCCCGCAACCTGACCTCGACGGCCGGGGACCCCCTGAACCAGGCCGAGGAGGGCGAGGGCGAGGTCCTGCCCCCGTCCTTCCTGAAGCTGGACCCGCCCGACCACGACCGGCTGCGCCGGATGACCAACCGGCCCTTCGGACCGCCGCACTCCCCGCGCCGGGTCGAGCAGATGCGCGGAGAGCTCGACGGCATCGTCACCGGGCTGATCGACACCGTCGCCGCGAAGGGCGACCCGAACCGGATCGACCTGGTCGAGGAGTTCTCGTACCCCTTCCCGGTGACCGTCATCTGCCGGCTGCTGGGCGTGCCGCCCGAGGACGAGGCCCGCTTCCACGTCTGGGCCGACACCCTGGCGGCGAGCCTGGACCCCGATCCGGACGCCGATCCCGCCGAGCGCGCCAAGAAGACCGAGGGCGCCCGGATGGAGCTCGGCATGTACCTGGCCGGGCTGATCGAGGAGCGGCGCAAGAACCCGACCGGGGACATGCTCTCGGAGCTGGCCACGGGGCAGGGGCCGGACGGCACGATGAGCACGATGGAGGTGCTGAGCACGGCGGCGCTGCTGCTGATCGCCGGGCACGAGACCACCGTCAACCTGATCACGAACGGCATGCTCACCCTGCTGCGCAACCCGCAGCACCTGGAGCGGCTGCGCACCGAGCCGGACGTGGCGGTACCGATGGTGGAGGAGCTGCTGCGCTTCGAACCGCCGGTGCAGCTGCTCCCGCAGCGCAGCACCCTCACGGACGTCGACATCGCCGGGGTGACCGTGCCCAAGGGCTCCTCGCTGTGGCTGATCCTGGCCTCCGGCAACCGCGACCCGAAGCGGTTCCAGGACCCGGACCGCTTCGACCCGGACCGCCCGGACGTCCAGCACCTGGGCCTGGGCAGCGGCATCCACAGCTGCTTCGGGGCACCGCTGGCCCGGCTGGAGGCGGCACTGGCCCTGCGCGAGCTGGCCCGCAGGCTGGAGAACCCGCGGCTGCTGGAGGACCCGCCGCCCTACCGGCAGAACGCGGTCCTGCGCGGCCCGCGCCACCTGCCGATCGCCGTCGACGGCATCCGGGCGGCCTGACCCCGGCCTCCCGGCGGCCCGGCCCGGCCCGGCCCGGAAGCAGCGGCTCAGGCCGCCGGGAGGACGACCACCTCGGAGGGCGTGAAGGCCACCGCGATCCGGTCCCCCACGGCCGGCGCGGCGGCCAGATCGCACTCCGCCTCCAGCACGGGCCCCTGCGCGGGCCGCAGCAGCAGGGCCACGTGCGTCCCGCGGAAGGTACGGGACTCCACCACGCAGTCCAGCCCGGCCGCGCACGGCACCACCCCGGCCGGCCGCACCAGCAGCCGCTGCTCACCCTGGGCGGAGCCCTCCGGCACGGGGACCTTCCCCCACGGGGTGGCGGCCGCGCCCCCGCTGACGGTGGCCGGGACCACGTTCTCGAAGCCGAGGAACCGGGCCACGAACTCCGACGCCGGCCGCTGCCACACCTCCAGCGGGGTCCCCGCCTGAGCGATCCGCCCGTCCCGCATCACCACCACCCGGTCGGCCAGCGCGAAGGCCTCGCCCTGGTCGTGGGTGACCGCCAGCACGGTGGTGCCCAGCCGCGAGAACAGCCCCTGGAGCTCGACCACCAGCCGCTCGCGCAGCCCCCGGTCCAGCTGGCCGAGCGGCTCGTCCAGCATCAGCAGCCGGGGCGAGGGGGCCAGCGCCCGGGCCAGGGCGACCCGCTGCTGCTCACCGCCCGACAGCGAGGCCACGGCCCGGCCCTGGGCCCCGGGGAGCCCGACCAGGTCCAGGAGCCGGGCGACCCGCTCCGCGTACTCCGCCTTCGCGGAGCCCCGGACGCGCAGGCCGAAGGCCACGTTCCCGCCGACGTCCCGGTGCGGGAACAGCTGGTGGTCCTGGAACATCAGGCCCACCCCGCGCCGGTGCACGGGCACCCCGGCCTGGTCGGCGCCGCCGAGCAGCACCCGCCCGGCGGAGGGCGGCTGGAGCCCGGCCACCACCCGCAGCAGGGTGGACTTGCCGCTGCCGCTCGGCCCCAGCACGCAGACGGTCTCGTGCTCGGCGACCTCCAGGTCCACCGCGTCCACGACCGCCCGGTCGCCGAAGCGCACCGTCACCCCTTCGAGCCGGAGCAGGGTCATCAGAACTCTCCCGAGGTCTTGTCGGGTCGCAGTCGCTCCAGCACCAGCAGGGACACCGCGCACACCAGCATCAGAATCGTGCTCAGGGCCATCGCCTGCCCGTAGTTCATCTCACCGGCCCGCCCCAGCAGCCGGGCTACGGCCACCGGCAGCGTCGGGTGGTCCGGCCGGGCGATGAACACCGTCGCCCCGAACTCGCCCAGCGAGACCGCGAAGGCGAAGCCCGCCGCGATCAGCACCGCCCGCCGCACCAGAGGCAGGTCCACCTCCCGCCACACCCGCAGGGGCGACGCCCCCAGCACGGCCGCGGCCTCCCGCAGCCGCCCGTCGACGGCCCGCAGCACCGGCAGCATCGTCCGCACCACGAACGGCACGCCGACCAGCGCCTGGGCCAGCGGCACCAGGATCCAGGAGGTCCGCAGGTCCAGCGGCGGCCGGTCCAGGGTGATCAGGAACCCGAAGCCCACCGTCACGGCGGACACCCCCAGCGGCAGCATCAGCAGCGCGTCGAAGCCCCGCACGAAACGGCCCGCCCGCCGGGCCAGCGCCGCCGCCGCGAGCCCGCCGACCGCCAGGGCGATCCCGGTGGCGGCGAGCGCGTACTGGAGGGAGTTCCAGATGGCCTCCAGCGGCGGCACCAGAAACGTTCCGCCGCCCGCGCCGGCCTCCTGGAGCGCCCGGTAGAACCCGAACCCGTACCCGCCGGGCGCGTCCAGCGACCGCTCCACCAGCACCGCGAGCGGGGCCACGATCAGCAGCGCCACCGTCAGCAGCACCCCGGCCAGCAGCCCGCGCTGCGCCCAGCCGCGCGGCGGGTGCGCGGTCCGCGCGGGGTCGACCAGCCGCAGCGCGGTCTCCCGCCGGCGCACGGTCCAGGCGTGCACCCCGAGGATCACCCCGACGGCGGCGAACTGGACCAGCGTCAGCACCGCGGCCGTCGGCAGGTCCAGCAGCTGCGCCGTCTGCCGGTAGACCTCGACCTCCAGCGTGGCGTACGAGGGCCCGCCGAGGATCTGCACGACGCCGAAGGAGCTGAACGTGAACAGGAACACCATCAGCGCGGCCGCCGCCACCGCCGGGGCCAGCGCGGGCAGGGTCACCCGCCGCCAGGCCGCGAACCGCCCGGCGCCCAGCACCCGGGCGGCCTCCTCCTGACGCGGATCCAGCTGGGCCCACAGCCCGCCGACCGTGCGGACGACGACGGCGTAGTTGAAGAAGACGTGGGCGAGCAGGATCGCCCACACGGTGGTGTCCAGCCGGACGCCCCACACCTCGTCCAGCAGCCCGTTCCGGCCGACGAGGGCCAGGAAGGCCGTGCCGACGACCACGGTCGGCAGCACGAACGGGACGGTGACCAGGGCGCGCAGCAGCTGCTTGCCGGGGAAGGAGAAGCGCGCGAACACGTACGCGCCGGGCAGCGCGACGAGGAGGGTGAGCACCGTCGAGGCGAGCGCCTGCCAGGTGGTGAACCAGAGCACGCCGGCGATGTCCGGCTGGGCGAGGACCTCGCCGATCCGGCCGAACCGCCAGCCCTCCCCGGTCCTGAACCCGCGGCCGACGATGGCGGCGACGGGCCAGGCGAAGAACAGCCCGAAGAAGGCGAGCGGCACGGCCATCAGGGCCAGCCTGACGGCGGTCGCCCGCCCGCCCTCCTCCGGGGAGCCGTCGCGTACTACTTCACGACGATCGAGGACCATGCCTTGACCCACTGATCACGGTTCTTGGCGATGGCCTCGGGGGCCACGTTCTCCGGCTTCTCGACGACCACGCCGTGCTTGGTGAACACCTCCGGCAGCTTCGCGTCCTTGACCACCGGGTTCACGAACATCTGGAGCGGCATGTCCTCCTGGAACTTCTTGCCGATCAGGAAGTCGATCAGGGCCTTGCCGCCCTCCTCGTTCTTCGCGCCCTTCAGCAGGCCCGCGAACTCGACCTGGCGGAAGCAGGTGCCGGTGGCCACGCCCGTGGGGGCCTCGGCCGGCTGGGGCTCGCCGTAGAGGACCTCGACCGGCGGGCTGGAGGCGTAGGAGACGACCAGCGGGCGGTCGCCCTTGGCCTTCTTGCCGCCGGCGGAGCCGGAGAAGCGCTCGTTGTAGGCCTGCTCCCAGCCGTCGACGACCTCGACGCCGTTGGCCTTGAGCTTGCTCCAGTAGTCCTTCCAGCCGTCCTCGCCGTACTTGCCGACGGAGGCGAGGAGGAAGCCGAGGCCGGGCGAGGAGGTCGCGGCGTTCTCGGTGACCAGCAGGTTCTTGTACTCGGGCTTGACCAGGTCGTCCAGCGTCTGCGGCGGGGCGATCTTCTTGTCGGCGAAGTAGGCCTTGTCGTAGTTGACGCAGATGTCGCCGGAGTCGACCGGGGTGACGCGGTGCTGCTTGTCGAGGACGAACTCGGGCTTGACCTCCGCCAGGCCCTTGGCCTCGTACGGGGTGAAGATCCCGTTGTCGAGGGCGCGCGAGAGGAGCGTGTTGTCGACACCGAAGAAGACGTCGCCGCGCGGGGAGCCCTTGGTGAGGATCTCCTGGTTGAGGGCGGCGCCGGCGTCCCCGGACTTCAGGACCTTGACGGTGTAGCCGCTCTGCTGCTCGAACTCCTTGAGGACCGAGTCGGTCACGTTGAAGGAGTCGTGGGAGACCAGGGTGACGGTCTTGGACTTCGGCGAGCCGCTGGCGGCGGCCCCGCCCTCGTCCTTGCTGCCGCCGCCGCACGCGGTCAGCGTGGTGACGCCGAGGGCCGCGGCCAGCGCCGCGCCCGCGATCTTCTTGGTGGTGCTCACGGTTGATTCCTCCTGGGTGTGACCAGGAGAAGACGCGGCCCTGCCCGGGCGCTCCGGTGGAGCGGGGCGCCCGGGCAGGGCGCAACAGCTTGAGGTGGTGACCGAACTTCCTACCCAGAATGACCTGGGCGAGGTTCAGAGGGTCTGCGGCCACGGTGCTTGATCGAAAAACGTGTGCCGCACTCTCAGCGCTGTGGCGCTCCCCTGTCGGAATATGCAGATGTACGCGGGCCAGCCTACCGCTCGCTCGCGGCGAGCTGTCCGCACGCTCCGTCGATCTCCTGGCCCCGGGTGTCCCGTACGGTCACGGGCACGCCGTGGCGGGCGATCGCGTCGACGAAGGCCTTCTCGTCCTCGGGGCGCGAGGCGGTCCACTTCGAGCCGGGCGTCGGGTTCAGCGGGATCAGGTTGACGTGCACCCGCTTGCCCTTGAGCAGGCGGCCGAGGAGGTCGCCGCGCCAGGCCTGGTCGTTGATGTCGCGGATCAGGGCGTACTCGATGGAGATCCGGCGGCCGGACTTCTCGGCGTACTCCCAGGCCGCGTCGAGGACCTCGCGGACCTTCCAGCGGGTGTTCACGGGGACGAGGGTGTCGCGCAGCTCGTCGTCTGGGGCGTGCAGGGAGACGGCGAGGCGGCACTTGAAGCCCTCGTCGGCGAACCGCAGCATCGCCGGGACCAGGCCGACGGTGGAGACGGTGATACCGCGCTGCGACAGGCCCAGGCCGTCGGGCTCGGGGTCGGTGAGGCGGCGGATGGCGCCGACGACGCGGTTGTAGTTCGCGAGCGGCTCGCCCATGCCCATGAAGACGATGTTGGACAGACGGGCCGGGCCGCCGGGGACCTCGCCGTCGCGCAGGGCGCGCATGCCGTCGACGATCTGGTGCACGATCTCGGCGGTGGAGAGGTTGCGGTCCAGGCCGGCCTGGCCGGTGGCGCAGAACGGGCAGTTCATGCCGCAGCCGGCCTGCGAGGAGATGCACATGGTGACCCGGTCGGGGTAGCGCATCAGGACGGACTCCACGAGGGTGCCGTCGTGCAGCTTCCACAGGGTCTTGCGGGTGGTGTCGTCGTCGCAGCTGATGTGCCGGATGACGTTCATCAGCTCGGGGAGCAGCTCCTGCCGGAGCTTCTCGCGCGAGGCCGCGGGGATGTCCGTCCACTCCGCCGGGTCGTGGGCGTAGCGGGCGAAGTAGTGCTGGGAGAGCTGCTTGGCCCGGAACGGCTTCTCGCCGATCGCGGCGACCGCCTCGCGGCGCTCGGCCGGGGTGAGGTCGGCGAGGTGCCGGGGAGGCTTCTTGGCGCCGCGCGGGGCGACGAAGGTGAGCTCACCCGGAACGGGACGGGGGGCCATGCGGTACTCCTCGGTACGACGGGGTGGGGGTCACCCCGCGCGTGCAGGGCCGGTCCGCGGCGGCCGGGCCGCCTGACGGAAAGGGCGCGCCGTGCGAACACGGCGCGCCCTCCAGGATAACCCGGCCCGGACCCGTCAGCCGGTGCCGACGAAGGCCGCCAGCAGCAGCCAGACCACCGGGGCGGTCGGCAGGAGCGAGTCCAGCCGGTCCATGATGCCGCCGTGGCCCGGGAGGAGCGTGCCCATGTCCTTGATGCCCAGGTCACGCTTGATCATCGACTCGCCGAGGTCGCCCAGGGTGGCGCTGACCGCGACGGCCAGGCCCAGCAGCAGGCCCTGCCACCAGGAGCCGCCGTCGATGAGGAACTCCATGCACAGCGCGCCGGCCACCATCGCGAAGGCGACCGCGCCGAAGAGGCCCTCGCGGGTCTTCCCGGGGCTGATGCGGGGGGCGAGCTTGTGCTTGCCGAAGCGCCAGCCGACGGCGTAGGCCCCGGTGTCGCTGACGACGGTCAGCAGCAGGAAGGTCACCACCCGCTGCGGGCCGTCCTCGGCCGTGAGGAGCATCGCGACGAAGGTGGCCAGGAAGGGCACGTAGAACGCCGCGAAGACGCCCGCGGTGACGTCCTTGAGGTAGTCCTCGGGCGGTTCCGTCATCCGCCAGACGAGCACCGCCAGCGCGGTCAGGGCCATGGCGACCCAGGCGCCCTCGGCCCCCCGGACGTAGCCGGCGATGACCATCGCCGCGCCGCCGACCGCGAGCGGGACCAGCGGGGCCTTGATGCCCTTCTTCTCCTGGAGCCGGGAGGTGAGCTCCCACAGGCCGACGACGACGGCGACGACGATCACGCCGACGAAGACGGCCTTCACGATGAACAGCGAGGCGAAGATCACCGCGCCGAGGCCGACGCCGACCCCTATGGCGGCCCTCAGGTCCCGCCCCGCGCGCTTCTTCTGCGGGGGCGAGGCGTCCTGCGGTGCCTGCGGAGGCGGGGGCGGGGGGCTGGGCATGGGCTCCTGCAACGGCATCTCGGTACGGAGCGGGGGGCCGCCGGCGAAGGCGGCCCCCCGATCGCGTGCTTCCCGGTCGTCGAACGCACGGCCGGCGGCATCGGGCACGATGGGCATGGGCGCAGTCTGCGGGCCCACCAGCGCATCGTATGCGGGACCCGCCGGTACCGGCTCAGCGGCCCAGGGAGAGTCGTTCATCAGACCTCGAGGAGCTCGGCTTCCTTGTGCTTGAGCAGCTCGTCCACCTGCGCGACGTACTTCGCGGTGGTGTCGTCGAGCTCCTTCTCGGCGCGGCGCACCTCGTCCTCGCCGGCCTCCTTGTCCTTGACCAGCTTGTCGAGGGCGTCCTTGGCCTTGCGGCGCACGGAGCGGATGGAGACGCGGGAGTCCTCGGCCTTGGTCTTGGCGACCTTGATGAACTCCTTGCGGCGGTCCTGCGTCAGCTCCGGGAAGGTCACCCGGATGATGCGGCCGTCGTTGCTCGGGTTGACGCCCAGGTCGGAGTCGCGGATCGCCTGCTCGATGTTGCGCAGCGCGGAGGCGTCGAACGGGGTCACGATCGCCATGCGCGGCTCGGGCACCGCGAAGGAGGCCAGCTGGTTGATGGGCGTGATGGCACCGTAGTAGTCCGCCACGATCTTGTTGAACATCGCCGGGTGCGCACGGCCCGTGCGAATCGCCGCGAAGTCTTCCTTGGCGACGACGACGGCCTTCTCCATCTTCTCCTCGGCCTCGAGGAGGATTTCTTCGATCACCACGTGCTCCTGCATGTCAGATATGGATGGTTCAGGCGGGGCGGGGCGGGACGGGCCGCCCGGACCGGGCCCCGGAGGGCCCGGTGCGACGGGCTCAGGCCCGGGTGCCCTGGTCGCTCACGAGCGTGCCGATCTTCTCACCCTTGACGGCGCGGGCGATATTGCCTTCGGCGAGCAGTTCGAAGACCAGGATCGGGAGCTGGTTGTCGCGGCACAGCGTGATGGCCGTGGCGTCGGCGACCTTGAGGTCCCGGGACAGCACCTCGTTGTACTCCAGCGCGTCGAACTTCACCGCGTCCGGGTTGGTCTTCGGGTCGGAGTCGTAGACCCCGTCGACGCCGTTCTTGCCCATGAGGAGGGCCTCGGCGTCGATCTCCAGGGCGCGCTGGGCGGCCGTGGTGTCGGTGGAGAAGTACGGCATGCCCATACCGGCGCCGAAGATGACGACGCGGCCCTTCTCCAGGTGGCGCACGGCGCGCAGCGGGATGTACGGCTCCGCGACCTGGCCCATGGTGATGGCGGTCTGGACGCGGCTGTCGATGCCCTCCTTCTCCAGGAAGTCCTGGAGGGCGAGGCAGTTCATGACGGTGCCGAGCATGCCCATGTAGTCGGACCGCGCCCGGTCCATACCGCGCTGCTGCAGCTCCGCGCCGCGGAAGAAGTTGCCGCCGCCGATGACGACCGCGATCTCGGCGCCGTCTCGGACCACGGCCGCGATCTCGCGGGCGATGGCGTGCACGACGTCAGGGTCGACACCCAGCCCGCCGCCGCCGGAGAAGGCTTCGCCGGACAGCTTCAGCATGAAGCGGCGACCCTTCTGCTCGTGGTCGCTCTTGTCGTGGGATGCGGTGTGGGGGTCCACGCCCTGATTCATGGAGATCTCCTCGTGCACATACGAAGAAGGCCATTGCCGGTGGGTCCTCGCGGTTCCCTCTGCGGCAATGGCCTCCTCGTCAGATCTGCGGTCGTCCGGCGCAAGCGCGGACGACTGCCTCAGACCCTATCGGGGTCCGGTGTCCGTCGCGTACGGACGGACTCAGATGCCGACCTTGATGCGGGTGAAGCGCTTCAGGGTGACACCGGCCTCGTCCAGAACCTTCTGGACGGACTTCTTGTTGTCCAGCGCGTACGGCTGGCCGAGCAGCGTGGCGTCCTTGAAGAAGCCGTTGACGCGACCCTCGACGATCTTGGCGATCGCGGCCTCGGGCTTGCCCTCGGCGCGGGTGGTCTCCTCGGCGACGCGGCGCTCGGACTCGACGATCTCGGCCGGGACGTCCTCGGCGGTGAGGTACTTCGGCGCGAAGGCGGCGATGTGCTGGGCGATGCCCTTGGCCAGGTCGGCGTCGGCCTTGTCCAGCTCGACCAGGACACCGATCTGCGGGGGCAGGTCGGGCATGGTGCGGTGCATGTAGGAGGCCACGAAGGCACCCTCGTACGCCGCGAAGCGGTCCAGGACGATCTTCTCGCCGAGGTTGGCGTTGGCCTCGTCCACGAACGCCTGGACGGTCTTGCCGGCCTCGATCTCGGACGCCAGCAGCGCCTCGATGTCGGCGGGCTTGGTGGCGGCCACGTGGGCGGCGAGCTGGTCGGCGACGGCCAGGAACTTCGGGCTCTTGGCCACGAAGTCCGTCTCGCACTTGAGCTCGACGAGCACGCCGGAGGTGGCGTCCTCGGAGATCAGGGAGGTGACGGCACCGTTCTCGGCGGAACGGCCCTCGCGCTTGGCGACGCCCTTCAGGCCCTTGACGCGCAGGATCTCGTTGGCCTTGGTGACGTCACCGTCGGCCTCGACGAGCGCGTTCTTGCAGTCCAGCATGCCGGCGCCGGTGAGCTCGCGGAGCTTCTTGACGTCAGCGGCGGTGTAGTTCGCCATGAGTCTGTGATTCTCTCTCGAAGTCGTAGATCTACGGGTGAACGGCGGAGGAGCGCGCTCGTCGCGCGGCTCCCCCGCCGTCATCGTCCGTGCTGCGAGTGCCCGGCGGATGAACGCCGGGCGCTCTCAGTGGGTCAGGCCTGCTCGGCGTCGGCGGCCGGGGCCTCGACGGCCGGAGCCTCGGCCGCGGGGGCCTCGGCGGCGGGGGCCTCGGCGTCAGCCTTCTTCTCGCCCTCGAGCAGGTCGCGCTCCCACTCGGCGAGCGGCTCGGCGGCGGCCTTCTCGCCCGGCTTCGAGTCACCGGTCGCAGCGCCGGAGCGGGCGATGAGGCCCTCGGCGACGGCGTCGGCGATCACGCGGGTGAGCAGGGTGACGGAGCGGATGGCGTCGTCGTTGCCCGGGATCTTGTAGTCGACCTCGTCGGGGTCGCAGTTGGTGTCGAGGATCGCGACGACCGGGATGTGCAGCTTGCGCGCCTCACCGACGGCGATGTGCTCCTTCTTGGTGTCGACGATCCAGACGGCGCTGGGAACCTTCGACATCTCGCGGATACCACCGAGGGTCTTCTCCAGCTTGGCCTTCTCGCGGGAGAGGACCAGGAGCTCCTTCTTGGTGAGACCCGAGGCGGCGACGTCCTCGAAGTCGATCGCCTCAAGCTCCTTCAGACGCTGGAGGCGCTTGTAGACGGTGGAGAAGTTGGTGAGCATGCCACCCAGCCAGCGCTGGTTGACGTACGGCATGCCGACGCGGGTCGCCTGCTCGGCGATGGCCTCCTGCGCCTGCTTCTTCGTACCGACGAACATGATGGAACCGCCGTGCGCGACGGTCTCCTTCACGAACTCGTAGGCGCGGTCGATGTACGACAGCGACTGGAGCAGGTCGATGATGTAGATGCCGTTGCGCTCGGTGAAGATGAAGCGCTTCATCTTCGGGTTCCAGCGACGGGTCTGGTGACCGAAGTGGACGCCGCTCTCCAGCAGCTCCCGCATCGTTACGACGGCCATGGCCATCTCCTTGGTTTCTCGGTTTTGGTTCCTGACGCCCCGCCGCGCCCTGCCCCATGAAGGGACCGAGAGACGCTGTCGCCCGACCGGAACCGGTCGGCGCTGGGGCGTGCGAAGTCGACCCGGTGACCCGGATCGCCACAAGAAGTGTACGGGACCCGGCGGTATGCCGGGTGACGCCGTTGTCCACACCCTTTCGCCCGTCCACAGGCGGGGGCGGGCCGCCGGTCCCGCGCGGGACCCTGGGCGCATGACGACGACACTGCTGCTCACCCTGCTGTTCGCGCTGTCCGGGGCGCTGGTCCCGGCCCCTGGCGCCGTGCCCGCCGAGGGGGCCTTCCGGGCGGTCAGGCCCCTGCCGGCGCCGCTGTCCGTCGCCCGCTGGTGGGACCCGCCCCCGACCCCGTACGCGGCGGGGCACCGGGGGGTGGACCTGTCGGCGCCGGCCGGGGCGCAGGTGCGGGCCGTGGGGCCGGGGCGGGTCCACTTCGCGGGGCCGGTCGCGGGCCGGGGCGTGCTCTCCCTCACCCTCCCGGGCGGGCTGCGGACCACCTACGAGCCGGTGCGGCCGCTGGTGGCGGAGGGGGAGGCGGTCACCGCGGGACAGGTGGTGGCGGTGCTCACGGAGGGCTCCCACTGCCCGGGGCCCTGTCTGCACTGGGGGCTGCTGGCGGGCGAGGACGCCTACCGCAACCCGCTGGCCCTGCTCCCCCGGTCCGCGCCCCGGCTGCTGCCGTCCGCCCCGGAGGCGCCCGCGCTCAGCCGCTGATGCCGCGCAGGGCCATCGAGACGGCGGTGGTGGTGATGACGGCCGGGTCCTCGGCGGCGCCCAGCTCGATCCGGCGGGCCGCGGCGTCCACGACCCCCTGGAGCAGCATCGCGGCCAGCCGGGGCTCGGGCCGGCCGAGGGACTCCAGCGCCTCCACGATCATGGCGACGAGGCCGCCGTGCGCGGCGCGGATCTTCTCCCGGGCGCCCGCGTCCAGCTCGCCGGCGGAGATGGCCACCACCGCCCGGTGCCGGCGGTCGCCCACCAGCTCCAGCTGGCTGCGCACGTACGCCTCGATCTTCCCCTCGGGGGTCTCGGCGGCCTCCATGGCGGCCTCGATCTCGGCGGCCCAGACGGGGAAGTCCACGGCGCACAGTTCTTCGACGACGGCCGCGCGCGACTTGAAGTACTCGTACACGGAGGACCGGGCGAGACCCGTGCGCTCCGCGAGGGCGGGGAAGGTCAGGGCCTCGGTCCCGCCTTCCGACAGCAGGGAACGCGCCGCGTCCAACAGGGCGCCGCGCTGCATCGACCGGTGCTCGGCCACGGAGGCCGCTCGAATCCTGGGCACGTCACCACTGTACGGAGGGTGCGCAAGCTCCACCGGCCGTCCGGCTCCCGTCCGCCGCCGGGGGCGGCTCAGCGGCCGACGTCGGCGAGTTTGGCGCGCAGCTGGAGCACGGATTTGGTGTGGATCTGGCTGACCCGGCTCTCGGTGACGCCCAGGACGTTGCCGATCTCGGCAAGGGTGAGGCCCTCGTAGTAGTAGAGCGTCACGACGGTCTTCTCCCGTTCGGGGAGGGTGTTGATGGCCCGGGCGAGGAGCCGGCGCAGTTCCCGGTCCTCGGCCACCTCCACCGGGTCGTCGGCGGCCGTGTCCTCCAGGGTGTCCATCAGGGAGAGGCGGTCGCCGCCCTCCCCGCCGACGTGCAGCAGGTCCTCCAGGGCGACCACGTTGGCCAGGGACAACTGGCTGAAGACGGTGTGGAGTTCCTCGACGCCGATGCCCATCTCCCCGGCGACCTCGCCCTCCGTCGGGGTGCGCCGCAGCTGGGCCTCCAGCGTGGCGTAGGCGCGCTCGACGGCGCGGGCCTTCTGGCGGACGGAGCGCGGGATCCAGTCCAGCGCGCGCAGCTCGTCGATCATCGCGCCGCGGATGCGGGTGATCGCGTACGTCTCGAACTTGATGGACCGCTCGATGTCGAACTTCTCGATCGCGTCGATCAGTCCGAAGACCCCGGAGGAGACGAAGTCCGCCTGTTCCACGTTGGGCGGCAGGCCCACGCTGACCCGGCCCGCCACGTACTTGACCAGCGGCGAGTAGTGCAGGATCAGCTGCTCCCGCAGCCGTTCGTCACCCGAGTCCTTGTATGAGCGCCAGAGCAGCTCCAGGGACGAGGGCTCGGTGGACCGCACGCCGCCACGGGCAGCGGGTGGCACCGAAGCGCGGTCGGACCCTGAGGTGTGCTGGGGCATGCTTCGCCTTTGCCGGAGCGGGATTCCTTGGGAGCGTAGCGTGACGGAAGTGTCGCGGTGCGCGAAGAGTACGGGATGCCGCAGGGGCGCAGGGGCGTCCCGACCCGCGGGGGCGGCCCGGGACCGGCGCCTCGCGCACGGCCCGGGCGGCCGCCTCGGGGAAGACCGCGTCTCTCATCGCCTTCACTCTTTCACCGGAACGCCCCAGGTCAACGACCGCCTCGCCGGACGGCTCCGGATTACGCCCCTCCCTTCGGTCCGGGGCGGGTCAACCGCCAGGCGTCGCCCTGCCGTTCGACGAACCCCAGAGAGTGAAGTTCGTACAGTCTGCCGATGACTTCATCGGTACCGGTGCCCGCGGCGAGGGAGATCTCCTCCACGTCGGCGGGCCGGCCGGCAGGGAGGGCTTCGAGTACCCGCGCGGCCGCGGGATCGAGCAGGTCGCGGGCGAGGACGGGGCCGCGCCGGACGGGGGCCAGCTCGCCCATGTCCCCGACCAGTTCGACCACCTCGGCGGCGTCGGTGACCAAAACGGCCTCGCCCCGCAGCAGCTCGTGCACCCCGGCCGAGAGGCCGCTGGTCGCGGGGCCCGGGACACCCATGGTGAGGCGGCCCAGCCGCTGGGCGCGGCGGGCGGTGACGAGGGAGCCGCTGCGCCGGGCGGCCTCCACGACGACGGTCCCCCGGGTGAGGGCGGCGATGACGCGGTTGCGCAGGACGAACCGGCTGGGCGTGGGATGGCTGCCGGGCGGCAGCTCGCCGAGGACCAGCCCCTGGCGGGTGATCCGGCCGAGCAGCCCGGCGTGTCCGCGGGGGTAGACGGTGTCCACCCCGCAGGCCAGTACCGCGGCCGTGGCTCCGCCGGAGGCCAGCGCCCCGCGGTGGGCGGCGCCGTCGATCCCGTACGCGGCCCCGGAGACCACCACCCAGCCCCGCTCGGCGAGCCCGGCGGCCAGGGTCTGCGCCATGTGGGCCCCGTACGGGGTGCAGGCGCGGGCCCCGACCACGGCGACGGAGCGCAGCGCCCAGGTCCGCAGGTTCGGCCGGCCCCGCAGCCACAGTCCGACGGGCCTGGCGTCGCCGAGGTCGTCAAGCTGGGTCGGCCACTCCGGTGTGCCCGGGCAGACGAACCGGACGCCGTCCTCGGCTGCCCGTTCCAGGTCCCGCGCGGGCTCCGCGAGCGCCGCCCGCCTGCGGTACCCGGCGAGCCGCTCGGGGCCGACCCCGGTCAGCGGCCCGGGGGCCGAACCGGGGTCGCGCCCGGTCAGCAGCCGCATCAGGGCGACGGCCCCGAGCTCCCGCAGCCAGCGCCCGCCCTGCTCGTCCCCGGGCTCCAGCACCCGCGTCAGCGCGGCCCGCGCCGACATCTCCGCCTCGCCCTCCCCTGCGCCGAGCCATGCGGTACCCCGCGGACCGGCGCCCTCTTGCCCGGCGGCCCCGCGCCCGGCCTCCCACTGCCCGGCGGCGGCCGTCCGTGCGCCCGGCGGTCCGGCGTCCGTCCGACCGGCATCCGGCCGCCCGGCGGCGTCCGTCCGGGAGCCCGAGGATCCGGCGTCCCGCCGGCCGGCATCCGGCGGTCCGGCGGCTTCCGTCCGTGCGCCCGGCGGTCCGGCGTCCGGCGGTCCGGCGTCCGGCCGCCCGGCGGCGGTCACGGCCCCGCCCCCAGGACCTGCGCCGCGCCGCGGGCGATCCCGGTGCGCAGCTCCAGTGCCACGGCCGCGTCCAGCGCCTCGGGGCGGTCGCGGCCGCGCAGGTCGGCCACGGTCCAGGCGACCCGCAGTACCCGGTCCAGCCCCCGGGCGGTGAGCAGCCCGCGCTCCATCTCCCGCTCGGCCTGGGCCAGGGCTCCGGGGCCGGCGGGCCAGCGGGTGCGCAGCTCGTGTCCGGGCACCTCGGCGTTGAGCCGCCAGGGGGTGCCCCCGTACCGGGCGGCGGCCCGCTCCCGGGCCTCCCGCACCCGGTCGACGACAGCCCGCGTGCCCTCGCCCCGGCCACCCCGGCCCAGCAGGTCGGAGCGGGTGACCGGCTCGACCTCGACCCTGAGGTCGACCCGGTCGAGCAGCGGGCCCGACAGCCGGGCCTGATAGCGCCGGATCACGGAGGAGGGGCACTCGCAGCCGGACCCGCCCAGGGTGTGCCGACCGCAGGGGCACGGGTTGGCCGCGAGGACCATCAGGAAGCGGGCGGGCAGCCGTACCACCCCGGCGGCCCGGGCGATGACCACGTGCCCGGCTTCGAGCGGCTGGCGCAGGGCGTCGAGGACCTTGGCGCTGAACTCGGCCGCCTCGTCCAAAAAGAGAACGCCCTTGTGGGCCAGGGAGACCGCGCCCGGCCTGGGGATCCCGGCGCCGCCGCCGACCAGGGACTGCATGGTCGCCGAGTGGTGCGGGGCGCAGTAGGGGGGCCGGGAGACCAGTGGTTCGCCGGGCGGCAGGATTCCCGCGACCGAGTGGACGGCCGTCACCTCCAGGGAGTCCTGGCGGGTGAGCGGCGGCAGGATCCCGGGCAGCCGTTCGGCGAGCATCGTCTTGCCGGCGCCCGGCGGCCCGCTGAGGAAGAGGTGGTGGCCCCCGGAGGCGGCCACCTCCAGGGCCCGGCGGGCGCCGTGCTGGCCGGCCACGTCGGCGAGGTCGGGGAGGTCCGGGCCCGCCTCCGCGCCCCGGGCCAGGCCCGCCCCGAATCCGGCGCCGGGCAGGAGCAGTCCGGCCAGCATCGGGTCGGGGCGCCCCTGCGCCTCCGGCGGGTCCTCCTCGGGTACCGGCGCGTCGGTCAGCACGGCGATCAGCTGCCGCAGGCTGCGCACGCCCAGCACCGACACGTCCGGGACCAGGGTGGCCTCGGCGGCGCACTGCTGGGGCACCACCACCTGCCGGTACCCCGCCTCGGCGGCGGCGACCACGGCCGGCAGGATCCCCCGCACCGGGCGGACCCGGCCGTCCAGGCCCAGCTCCCCGATCAGCACGAGGTCGGCGATCGCCCCGGGGTCGACCACCTCGGCGGCCCCCAGGACGGCCGCCGCCACGGCCAGGTCGAAATGGGCCCCGGACTTCGGCACGGAGGCCGGGCTGAGTCCGACCGTGAGCTTCTTCTGCGGCCAGGGCGCGCCGGAGTTCACCACCGCGGCCCGTACCCGGTCCCGGCTCTCGACCAGGGTCTTGTCGGGCAGCCCCACCAGGGTGAAGGCCGCCACGCCCGGTTCGAGGTCGGCCTGGACCTCCACGACGACGCCCTCGACGCCGACCAGGGCCACCGAGCAGGTCCGTGCGAACCCCATCAGGCGGCCCCCCTGACGTGCTCCACCACGGGCGCGCCGCGCCTGGGCAGCAGGACCCCGACCAGGTCGATCCGCACCCCGCCCGGCGGCGGCCCCCCGTGGTCGGCGAGCCAGCGCCCGGCGAGCCGGCGCAGCCGCTCGGCCTTGCCGGCCCGGACGGCGGCCATGGGGTGCTCGAAGTCCCCCGTACGGCGGGTCTTGACCTCGCACACGACGAGGGCGTCCCCGTCCCGCGCGACGATGTCGATCTCCCCGGCCCGGCACCGCCAGTTCCGGGCGATCACCGTCATCCCCGACTCGGTGAGCCGCCGTACGGCGAGCTCCTCGCCGTATCGGCCCAATGCCTGTCGTGCCACGCCCTTCGCGTTCATCCGGCACCACCTCCGGCACCGACGATCGCGCGTCCCGGCCCACCGAGTGGATCTTGGTGGACAACCCGGGCGTTGTGGAGGGAGCGCTCACCCTCACGAGTGAGAAAAGGGCCCCGAAGGGCCCTCTCGGCCGGATCAGCCGCCCGGCAGTTCGAGGTCGCTCTTGTTGAGCTCCTCGATGTTCACGTCCTTGAAGGTCAGCACCCTCACCTGCTTGACGAAGCGGGCGGGCCGGTACATGTCCCAGACCCAGGCGTCGGCCATCGTGACCTCGAAGAACACCTCCCCCTGGACCGAGTGCACCTGCATCTCGTAGTCGTTGGTGAGGTAGAAACGACGTTCCGTCTCGATCACGTACTTGAACAGCCCGACGACGTCGCGGTACTCCCGATAGAGCTTCAGCTCCATCTCGGTCTCGTATTTCTCGAGGTCCTCGGCGCTCATGGCATGTTCCCCTTCAGCCGTGCGTCCCCCTATTGTGCGCCAGCGCCGTGCGCCCCTAAACGATTTCCGGGGGCAGGACCACCGGAGCGTCCGGGGGACCGTCGTCGAGCAGCGTCCTCAGCAGCCCGGCGAGCTTGGTCGGGTACACCGTCTCACGGGCCGCGAGAAGTTCCTCGGAGGTCCACCACCTCGCCCCCGTGACGCTGCGCCGTTCCAGCTCGGTGAGCCCCGTCGGCGCGGTGCCGGTCTGGGCGGTCCGGGCCAGGAAGTACCACTCGTCCTGCTCCCAGCGCCTGCCGTCGAAGGGGAAGGAGCAGTAGCGGTGCCACAGCACGGGCCCGAGCTCCACCTCGGTGATCCCCGTCTCCTCCGCGAGCTCGCGGAGCGCGGCCTCCTCGCGGGTCTCGTCGCCCTCCAGCCCGCCGCCCGGGGTGAACCACCAGGCGTCGGAGGGGTCGTCCGGCTCGAAGCCGTGCAGCAGCAGGATCCGGTCCGCGGGGTCCAGCAGGATCACCCGGGAGACCTTCCGCGGCGGTCGCGCGCCCCGCTCAGCGTCCACCGGGACGCCCCCGTCCCCGTCCGCGCCCCAGGACCCGGGCCACCGGCCCGTAGGCGGCCCCCAGGACGACGAGGGCGGCACCGGCCACCACCGCGCCCACCTGGAGCCGCAGCGGCCCGGGCTGCGAGGTCCCGCCGGGCAGGGCGGCGAAGACCTGCGGCCGCTCCAGCATCCCCGTGTTCGGCCAGGCCAGGGCGTCGACCCGGGCCACGACGGCCGACCGGGGAACCGTCCCCTGGCCGGCGTCCTGGAGGTGGGCCCGCGAGTCCAGGGAGCCCGAGCGCCGGTCGCCCATCAGGAAGAGGTTGCCCTCGGGCACGGTGACCTCGAAGTTGGTCGTGCCCGCGGCCAGCGCGTCGCGCCCGGCCTGGTCCACGTACGACTCCTCCAGCGGCTTTCCGTTCACGGTCAGCCGGCCGCCCTGCCCGCAGCAGCCGACGGTGTCGCCGCCGATGGCCACGACCCGCTTGACCATGGGCGAGTCGCTCCACTGCGAGTCCTTGAAGACGACCACGTCCCCGCGGTGCACCTCGGCGCCGCCGATCCGCTGCGCCAGCACCCGGTCACCGGGCTGCACCGTGGGGACCATGGAGTTCGTCGGGACCGTGTAGGGCTGGTACACCAGCGCTCCCCAGACGAAGCCGCCGAGGAAGAGCGCGAAGCCGATGGCCACGGCGATGCCCGACAACGCGTTGCCGAGCCCGCCGCGGCCGTCTCTGCCGCTCGCGCGTATTGCCTGTGTTCCGCCCATCGGTGCGCCCCCATACCCGGAGATGGCCGCCACCCGGCGATGGCCGGCCTGGGCGGCACCCTACCCGGCGGTAGGCGTCTTGGTCAGCCTCCGCCGGCGCCACAGGACGATCGGCACGGCGCCCACGAGCCCCAGGGCCGCCGAGTTGACGTCGGCCACGCCGAGGCCGGAGGCCTGCGGGGAGTGCAGGGGGGCCGGGAGCTGCTTGTCGATGCCCTTCTGGTCGAAGGTGTCCGGGACCGGCAGGGTGGCCCAGCGGGTGACCGGCCAGGCGACGACCACCGCGCGCCCGACGACGTCCGAGACGGGCACGAAGCCCTGGGTGGAGTCCTGCATGTGGTAGCGGGAGTCCTGGGAGTTCTGGCGGTGGTCGCCCATCACCCAGATCTTGCCCTTGGGGACGGTGACCGGGCCGAACGGGGCGTCGTCGCAGGGGGTGTTGCCGGGGTAGATGTACGGCTCGTCCAGCGGCTTGCCGTTGACGACGACCGGTCCGCCCCGCTTGCACTCCACGGTGTCCCCGCCGATGGCGATGGTCCGCTTGATCAGGTCCTTCTCCTCGGCGGACGGCATCAGGCCGATCCAGCTGAGGACCTTCTGCACGACGTTGGGCTCGGGGGTGGGCTCCCCCTCCAGCCAGTGCGCGGGGTCGTGGAAGACGACGACCTCGCCGCGCTCGGGCTCCGAGCCGAACCAGGGGGTCAGCTTGTCCACGAGCACCCGGTCGCCGCGCTGCAGCGTGTTCTGCATCGAGTCGGACGGGATCGAGAACGCCTGGACCAGGAAGGTCTTGATCAGCAGGGCCAGCACCAGGGCGATGCCGATGAGGAGCGGGAGCTCCTTCCAGAAGGAACGGTGCTGCTTCTCCTCCGCAGCCGCCTCGTCGGTCTCGTGCGTGACGGCATCGTCCGGCCGCTCCTCGCCCTCATCGCGTCCGGATCGAGCGCCTACCGCCACATCCCCCACATCCACTCCTCACTCGGAAACGACCGCCCGCGCCGGATCGGGAGCGGGCCCTCCCCTCCCTTAACGAGCGGGAGTTCCCTAAGGCGCGGGAGACCGGGAACACACTATGCGAACGCGGTGCCCCGGCGGCGACGGCCGGGCCGCTGCCGCCGCCCGGCACGGGCGGGATCCGGAACGTCGAGGAAGGTCGCGGGCTGCTCCAGCCGGCGCCAGTGCCCGAACGGCCAGGCGATCACCACGGCCTGTCCGACCACGCCCTTCTCGTCGATGGTGCCCTCGAACGCCTCGTCGAGGTGGTAGCGGGAGTCGGCCGAGTTGGCCCGGTGGTCGCCCATCACGAAGAGGCGCCCGGCGGGTACGTGCACCTCGAAGGGGATGTCGGAGGGCGAGTTCCCGGGTGACACGTAAGGCTCATCGAGCGGACGTCCGTTGACGGTCACCCGTCCCCGGTTGTCGCAGCAGGCCACGGTGTCGCCGCCGGTGCCGATGACGCGCTTGATCAGGTCCTGCTCGTCGGCGGAGGGCAGCAGGCCGATGAAGGTGAGGGTCTGCTTGATCTGCTTCACCCCGGCCGGGTCCGGGGCGGGCCGGGCCGCCTCGCCCTTGAGCCATCCTCCGGGGTCCTTGAAGACGACGACGTCGCCCCGCTCGACCTTGGAGCCGAACCACGGGGTCAGCTTGTCCACCAGCACCCGGTCGCCGATCCGGATCGTCTGCTCCATCGAACCGGACGGGATGAAGAACGCCTGGACCAGGAAGGTCTTGAGGAGCAGGGCTATGCACAGGGCCACCGCCACCAGCAGCGGCAGCTCGCCGACCCGCCGGGTGCGCCGGCGCCGGCGCTGCTTGCGCGCCATCCGGCGCCGCTGGGCCCGGCCCCCGCCCTCCGCCGGCTCCGGCCGGGGCTCCGGCGGGCGCCCCCGGCTACCCATGCGGGCCCCCGGTGGCGGGCGCCGGGGGCAGCGAGCCCCAGCGGGACATCGGCCAGCCGATCCAGTCGGCCCGCCCGATCACCTTCTCCACCGGCACCATCCCCCCGCCCGGCTCGCCCAGGTGGTCGCGCGAGTCCCGGGACTGGGAACGGTGGTCGCCCATGACCCACAGGGTCCCCAGCGGGACGACGATGCGGAACGGCACCTCGGAGGGGACGTCCCCGGGGTACAGGTACGGCTCCGCCACGGGCTTCCCGTTGACCTGGATCCGGCCGCCGGCGTCGCAGCACACCACGTCGTCCCCGCCGACCCCCACGACCCGCTTCACGAAGTCAGTGTCGGAGGGCTCCGCGAGCCCCAGCGCCGAGGCGGCCCCGTGCAGGGCGTCGCCGACCGGGTTGCCGCGGGCGGGTTCCCGTACGAAGGACCCGGTGCCGTCGAAGACCACCACGTCCCCCCGCTGCGGGGTCGCGCCGAAACGGTACGCCAGCTTGTTCACCAGGATCCGGTCGCCGACCTTCAGGGTCGGCTCCATGGAGCGGCTCGGGATCAGGAAGGGCTGGACCACGAAGTTGCTGACCAGCAGGAGGAAGACCGTGCAGGCCGCGCCGAGCGCCCCGGCCCGGCGCCAGGACCTGGAAACAGCAGAGCGCGACCGCCCCTCCCCCTGTTCGGGGGAGGAGTGGCCGCGCTGTGTGAGCTCTGCTTCGGTGTCCATCGGGGTGGAGCCTATCCGGCCTTCCCGTGGACCCGGAGAGGAGATCAGCGGTCGCGCTTCTCCTTGATCTTCGCGGCCTTGCCGCGGAGCTCACGGAGGAAGTACAGCTTGGCGCGACGCACGTCACCGCGGGTGACGAGCTCGATCTTCTCGAAGATCGGGGAGTGGACCGGGAAGGTACGCTCCACGCCGACGCTGAAGGAGACCTTGCGGACCGTGAAGGTCTCCGAGACGCCGGAGCCCTGGCGGCGGATGACAACACCCTTGAACTGCTGGATACGGGAGCGGTTGCCCTCGATCACGCGGACGTGCACGTTGATCGTGTCACCCGGGCGGAAGGCCGGGACGTCCGTACGCAGGGAGGCGGCGTTGACGCCATCGAGCAGGTGAGACATGAGTTCGTCTGCTTTCTTCGCACGACGCCACAGGTCGCCGGTGCGGGGTTTCCGTAGAGAATTCGAGAGCCGTGTCACCCGGCGGACGACGATCCCCCTGTGGCAGGGGCGTACGCGAGCACACAGCAGCCGCCTATTCTTCCACGACCTCCGGCCTGCGCCAAAATCGGCCGTCTCCGGACGGTTTCCAGCCCAGGATGCTCAGGATCTCGCGGTCCTTCTTGTCGAAGGCGGAGGCCTCGCAGCGCTCGATCAGGTCGGGCCGGTTCCGCGCGGTGCGGCGGAAGGCCTCGTCCCGGCGCCAGCGGGCGATCTTCCCGTGGTGACCGCTGAGCAGCACGTCGGGGATCTCCCGCCCGCGCCACTGCGGGGGCTTGGTGTAGACGGGGCCTTCCAGCAGGTTGGCCATCTCGCCGGGGGCGAAGGAGTCGTCGCGGTGCGATTCGGCGTTGCCGAGGACCCCGGGCAGCAGCCGGGCGACGGCCTCGGTGACGACCAGGACGGCGGCCTCGCCGCCCGCCAGCACGTAGTCGCCGATGGAGACCTCGTAGACGGGCATGCGCGTGGCGTACTCGTCCATGACGCGGCGGTCGATGCCCTCGTACCGGGCCGGGGTGAAGATCAGCCAGGGTCGCTCGGAGAGCTCGACGGCCAGTTCCTGGGTGAAGGGCCGGCCGCTGGGGGTGGGGACGACCATCACGGGGCCGTGCGCGCCGGACTCGTAGCCGTCGGCCAGGGCCGCGTCCAGGGCCTCGCCCCACGGCTCGGTCTTCATGACCATGCCGGGGCCGCCGCCGTACGGGGTGTCGTCGACCGTGTTGTGCCGGTCGTACGTCCAGTCGCGCAGGTCGTGCACGTGGACGTCGAGCTGCCCGCGGGCCCGTGCCTTGCCCACGAGGGAGACGTTCAGGGGCTCCAGGTACTCGGGGAAGATCGTGACGACGTCGAGCCGCATCAGGCGTCGTCCCCGGACTTCTCGGCCTCGGGGGAAGCCTCGGCGTCACGCGCGGAGGCGACCTCGGCGCGGTCGTCGATCAGCCCCGGCGGCGGGGTGATGACGCAGCGCTGCTCCTCCAGGTCGATCTCCGCGACGATCTCCTCGACGAAGGGGATCATCACCTCGGAGCCGTCCGGGCGCTCGACGATGAACAGGTCCTGCGAGGGCAGGTGGGAGATCTCGGTGATCCGGCCGATCTCGGTGCCGTCCTCCAGCACCACGTCCAGGTCCATCAGCTGGTGGTCGTAGTACTCGTCCTCCTCCTCCGGCAGCTCCGTGGGGTCCACGTCCGCGATGAGGAGGATGTTGCGCAGCCCCTCGGCCGCGGTGCGGTCCTTGACCCCCGCGAACCGCAGCATGAGCCGGCCGCTGTGCACCCGGCCCGTCTCGATGGTCAGGGGACCGGCCGACGCCGGGTCGGTGCGGAGGACCGCGCCGGGCGAGAGTCGCAGCTCCGGCTCGTCGGTCCGCACCTCGACGGTGACCTCACCCTTGATCCCGTGGGCGCGGCCGACCCGCGCGACTACCAGCTCCACAACTCTCTCCTGTTCAGACGACGACGGGCCGGGGCGGGCACGAATGCCCTCCCCGGCCCGTGCCGGTGATTCAACTGCTCAGCGGACCTGGTCCACGTCGACGAGGTCGACGCGGATCCCCCGCCCGCCGATGGCGCCCACGACGGTACGCAGTGCACGTGCGGTGCGGCCGTTGCGGCCGATCACCTTCCCGAGGTCTTCGGGGTGCACCCGGACCTCGAGCACCTGCCCGCGGCGCAGGTTGCGCGAGGCGACCTGCACGTCGTCGGGGTTGTCCACAATGCCCTTTACGAGGTGCTCAAGAGCCTCCTCGAGCATGCTCAGGCCTCGGTCGACTCGGCGGCGGCGTCAGCCTCGTCCGCCTTCTTGTCGGCCTTCTTCTTCTGCGTGATGGCCTCGCCCTTGGCCTCGCCGATGCCCTCGAGGGCCTTGGCGAACTCGTCGAAGGAACGACGCTTGTCTTCCTTCGTCGCCGGCTGCAGCAGCGGCGCGGGGGCCGGGAGGCCCTTGTGCGCCTGCCAGTCACCGGTGAGCTTCAGGATGGCGAGAACGGCGTCGGTGGGCTGGGCGCCCACGGAGAGCCAGTACTGCGCGCGCTCGGCGTTGACCTCGATGCGCGAGGGGTTGTACGTCGGCTGGTAGATGCCGATCTCCTCGATCGCGCGGCCGTCCCGGCGGGTGCGGGCGTCGGCGACGACGATGCGGTAGTGAGGGGAGCGGATCTTACCGAGGCGCTTGAGCTTGATCTTGACTGCCACTGGAGTGGTGTCTCCTGAACTTGACGTGGTTGGGCACTTGAGATGCCACGTGGGGTTGCGGTACTCGGGTGCCCGATGGACGCGTCAGCCGGAGGAGAGAGGGGTCCTATGCGACTGTCGAGTACAGCTGCCCATTGTGCCACATGCCTGCGGCGCCTCCGAGCGGGGAGGATCACTGCGGATCACCACCACCCGCCCGCCGGGGGCGCCGCGTCAGGAAGCCGCCGCGGTGGCGACCTCGGGGATGCGGAACGGCTTCATGCAGCCGCCGCACACGATCGGCGCCTGGGCCAGGACGGAGGGCACGACCCGGACGTTGCGCCCGCAGTCGCAGACCGCCTTGACGCGCACGCCGCCGCCGGAGGAGCCGTGCCGGGCGGCCGGACCTCGGAAGCTGCGCTTGGTGTCGGCGGCCGTGGCGACCATGTGCGCCTTGAGGGCGCGCTGGAGCCGCTCGATCGTGGGCCGGTAGCGCTTCTTGGCCTCGGGATTGAGGAAGACCAGGGAGAACCCGCTGCTCGCGTGCGGCTCCTCGGAGTGGTCCAGCCCCATCTCCTCGGCGATCGCGAGGAATCTGCGGTTGTGGTAGCGGCCCGCTCGCGAGGTGTCACGCACTCCGCGGGCGGCCGCGATGCCGTGGACTGCCTCGTGCAGCAGTCGCTCGAAGGAGAGCTCGGCGCCACAGGCGGACGAGGACTCTCCGATCAGGGACTCGGGCGCGGCAAGGTCAGGCAGCTCGGGGTGGTACCGCTGAATGTCGGCCCACGCCTGCGCCAGCTCTGCGGCGAGAACAGGTGGTGTCGTGCTCACGTCGTGACAACGAGCCGGGGTGCCCCGGTGTTCCGATTCCGGGCCATTCCAAATTTTTTGCACGTACCAGTCAGTTCACTCTCATGCGTCCTGACGAGGACGGGTGCGCCGATCCCAGGAGGAGTCGGTACGTAACGCCGGTGAAAAGAACCAGCCCCCGGCGTGCGGACGGAGCCGCGCGCCGGGGGCGTGGAGCTGGAACTCAGTACGAGCGCGCGACGATCGCGAGCGTACCGGGAGCGTCGTCGGCCTCGGGAACCGACCCGTCCTCGGCCACCAGGCAGCGGACGGTCACGGCCTGCTCGCCGAGCTTGGCCTCGCCCTCCGGGCCCAGGACGCTCCACGGGATCCGCGCCCAGCCGCCGGCGAGGGCGGCCTCGGAGGCCTCCTCGATGGTGGCGACGTCGGTCGTACGGGAGATCCGGCGCTCGCGGGACTCGCGCAGCAGCTGGGCCTGGTCCTCGTCGAGCACCTTGGGCAGCAGGTCGGCCAGCGCTTCGATCTGCACCGGCTCCTTCCCGCCGGGGATGCGGCGGGCCAGCATCGCGGTGCCGTTCTCCAGGTCGCGGGGGCCGATCTCGATGCGGACCGGTACGCCCTTGAGCTCCCAGTCCACGGCGCGGCGGCCGAAGGGGGTGTCGACGCGGTCGTCCACGTGCACGCGCAGGCCCGAGGCCTTCAGCTGGGCGCCGAGCTCGCGGACCTTGGCCACGGCCTCGTCGCCCTTGATCGCCATGACGACGACCTGGACGTGCGCCAGGCGCGGCGGGACGCGCAGGCCGTTGTCGTCGCCGTGGGACATGATCAGGCCGCCGACCATACGGGTGGAGACGCCCCACGAGGTCTGCCAGACCATCTCCTGCTGCCCCTCCTTGGAGAGGTAGGAGGTGTTGAAGGCCTTGGCGAAGTTGGTGCCGAGCTCGTGGCTCGTGCCCATCTGCAGGGCCTTGCCGTCGCCCATCATGCCCTCGAGGGTGAGGGTGTTGATGGCGCCGGCGAAGCGCTCCTTGGGGGTCTTGCGGCCGAGCACGACGTCGATGCCGAGCACGTTGGTCATGAAGTCGCCGTACACGTTCCGGTGGATGTGCGCGGCGTAGTCGCGGGCGTCCTCGTACGTGGCGTGGGCGGTGTGGCCCTCCTGCCAGAGGAACTCGCTCGTACGGAGGAAGACGCGGGGGCGCATCTCCCAGCGGACGACGTTGGCCCACTGGTTGATCAGCAGGGGCAGGTCGCGGTAGCTCTGGACCCACTTGGAGAAGTAGTCGTTGATGATCGTCTCGGAGGTGGGCCGGACGACGACCGGCTCCTCGAGCTCCTTGCCGCCGCCGTGGGTGACGACCGCGAGCTCGGGGGCGAAGCCCTCGACGTGCTCCGCCTCCTTCGTCAGGTACGACTGCGGGATGAACAGCGGGAAGTAGGCGTTCTGGGCACCGGCTTCCTTGATCCGGGCGTCCATCTCCTGCTGCATCCGCTCCCACAGGCCGTAGCCGTACGGTCGGATGACCATGGTGCCGCGGACCGGACCGTTGTCGGCCAGCTCGGCCTTGTTGATCAGATCCTGGTACCAGCGGGGGAAATCCTCCGCCTGCGGGGTGAGAACGGGTGCCTTTGCCATGGCGCGAATGGTACGGCGCCGGGCACCGGATGCGTGAATCGGGTGGCGCACTCCTCTGGACGCGGGGGCCGATGGGGAGTTCTCTGGCAACGGGGGCAAGGGGGCGAGACGGAATCAGGAGCGCTCTTTCGATGACACCGACGCCGACGGCGACGCTCGTCGCCCGGGACTGGGCGGAGATCCAGGAACGGATGCTGGTACCGCTGTACGAGGCGGTCTACGACCGGCTGGAGGTCGGGCCGGGCACCCGGCTGCTGGGCCTGGGCTGCGGGGCCGGGCTGGCCCTGCTGCTGGCCGCCGGACGGGGCGCCGCCGCCACGGGCGTGGAGGCCGACCCGGCCCTGCGGGCGCTGGCCCGGGAGCGGCTGCTGGAGGTGGTGGCCGCTCCCCCGGTGCCCGCGGCGCGCCCCTACGACGTGCTGCTGGCCTTCGAGCCCGGCCCGGGCGTGCTGGCGGCGGCCCTGCCGTCGGTGCGGCGGGGCGGGGCGGTGGTGCTGGCCGGCTGGGGGCCGGCCGAGCGGTGCACGGTGCCGGCGGTGCTGGGCGGCGGGCCGGTGGTCCGGGACCTGGACGCGGTGGCGGAGGGGGCCGGGCTGGTGCCGGACGGGTCGGGGCGGGTGTTCTGCCCGTTCGGGTACGCCGACGCGGACAGCGCCGTGCGCGGGCTGCTGTCGACCGGGCTGTACCCCGTCGCGGGGACCGGGGCCGGGCCCTGTTCGGCGGCGGACCCGGCGCTGGCGGAGAAGGAGCTGGCGGAGGCGCTTCACCCGTACGAGCGGTCCGACGGCGCCGTGTGGCTGCCGAACATCCTCCGGTACGTCATCGCCCGGGTGGCCTGACGTTCAGTGCGTGCCGTGGTCCTTGGCGAGGCGGGGGACGCCGGCCGCCTCGTAGGCCGCGTGCTCGTCGAGGGTCTCGGCGGCCAGCAGGGCTTCCGCCAGGGCGTCGAGCTTCGGGCGGTGCTCGGTGAGCAGGCGGCAGGCCTCCTCGTAGCACTCGTCGACGATCCGCCGCATCTCGTGGTCCACGGCGTCGAGGGTGGCGGGGGCGGCGGTCAGGCCGTACGGGCCCTGGCCGTCGGACGGGATCGCGGTGAGGCGGCCGACGCGCTCGCTCATGCCCCAGCGGCCGACCATGCCGCGGGCGATGTTGGTGACCTGTTCGAGGTCGCTCTCGGCGCCCGTGGTGATCACGTCGTAGACCACGTGCTCGGCCGCCATGCCGCCGAGCGCGCCGATGATGCGGCCCCGCAGGTAGGGCTCGGTGTAGGCGTAGCGGTCGGCGTCGGGGGTGGAGAGGGTGACGCCCAGCGCGCGGCCGCGCGGCACGATGGTGATCTTGCGGACGGGGTCGGCGCCCGGCTGGAGCATGCCCAGCAGGGCGTGGCCGCTCTCGTGGTAGGCCGTGCGGCGGCGTTCCTCCTGGGGCATCACCAGGGGGCGCTCGGCGCCCAGCTGGACCTTCTCCAGGGCGTCGGAGAGGTCGGCCTGGGTGACGGCGTCCTGGCGGCGCTTGACGGCCAGCAGGGCGGCCTCGTTGGCGAGGTTGGCGAGCTCGGCGCCGGTCATCCCGGGGGTGGTGCGGGCCACCTGGGCCAGGTCGACGCCGGGCACCAGGGGGATGTCGCGGGTGTGGATGCGCAGGATCGCCTCGCGGCCCGCCTTGTCGGGCGGTGAGACCGCGACCGTGCGGTCGAAGCGGCCGGGGCGGGTCAGGGCGGGGTCGAGGACGTCGGCGCGGTTGGTGGCGGCGATGACGACCACGCCCTCGGAGCCGGAGAAGCCGTCCATCTCGGTGAGGATCTGGTTGAGGGTCTGCTCGCGCTCGTCGTGGCCGCCCATGGCGGCGGAGCCGCCGCGGGCCCGCCCGATGGTGTCGATCTCGTCGATGAAGATGATCGCCGGGGCCACCTTGCGGGCCTCGGCGAACAGCTCGCGCACCCGGGAGGCGCCGACGCCGACGATCATCTCGATGAACTCGGAGGCGGAGGCCGAGAAGAACGGCACCCCGGCCTCGCCCGCGACGGCCCGGGCGAGGAGGGTCTTGCCGGTTCCGGGCGGCCCGGCGAGCAGCACGCCGCCGGGCATGCGGGCGCCGAGCCTGCGGTACTGCTCGGGGTGCTTGAGGAAGTCCACGACCTCGCTGAGCTCGCCCTCGACCTCGTCGATGCCGGCCACGTCGTCGAAGGTGGTGCGTTGGGCGCCCTCCAGCTCGACGGGTTTGGGCGGGGCCTTGCGGCCGAATCCGCCGGCCCCGCCCAGGGCGGAGCCCATCCGCCGGGCGATGAGCAGCCACAGGGCCACGATCAGCAGCATCGGGGCGAGGGAGATCAGCAGGTTGGCCAGGAAGCTGCGCTGTTCGACGACCGGGGAGGCGGTGACGGTGACGCCCTTGGAGGTGAGTCCGGTCCACAGCTGGTCGTCGGCGAAGGCGGGGCGCTGGGTGACGAACTTGCGGTAGTCGCCGTGGCCGCCGGGGACGGGCTGCTTGTTCTTCAGCTCGCCCTGGATGGCGTCGCCCTTGGAGTAGATCTTCTCGACGTTGCCGTCGGTGACCTGCTTGCTGAACTCGGTGTACGAGATCGTCGGCCCGTCGCCCTCGTTGAAGAAGGACAGCACGACGTTGGTGATCAGGTAGACGATCAGGGCGGCGAGGATCAGCCCGCGCCAGCCGCCGGGCGGCTTCCTGCGGGGCGGCGGGCTGGGCGGGGCGCCCTCGGAGCGCCAGGGGGTGTCGGCCCGGTCGCGCGGCGGTACGGGGGTGGGGCTGGGCACGGGGGCGCCTCCTTATGCCGTCCTCCCGGCCGACCATAAGGGACAAACCTCCCCCTTGCCCGCGCAGCGGAAGGGCCCCGCCGTGCGTGCACGACGGGGCCCCCGGGCTGTGACCGCCTACTTCATGAACTTCTTGAACTCGTCCGGCAGGTCGAAGTCCTGGCCGGGCTGGCCGCCGCCCGCCGGGAGGCCGAACGGGTTGCCGCCGGCGGCGGGGAGGGCGGGCTGGCCGCCCTGCTCGCGCCGGGCCGCCGCCGCGGCCTCCTCTTCCTTGCGCTTCATCGGGTTGCCGCTCTTGCGCTTGCCCTTGGCCTGCTTGACCTGCTTCTTCTGCCGGCCGGGGCCGCCGCCCATCCCGGGGATGCCGGGCATGCCCGGCATCCCGCCGCCCTGGGCCATGCGGGACATCATCTTGCGGGCGTCGAAGAACCGCTCGACGAGGTTCTTGACGGCGCTGACCTCGACGCCGGAACCCTTGGCGATACGGGCGCGGCGCGAGCCGTTGATGATCGTCGGGTCCTGGCGCTCGGCCGGGGTCATCGACTTGATGATCGCGGCGGTGCGGTCCACGTCGCGCTCGTCGATGTTGTTGATCTGGTCCTTGATCTGGCCCATGCCCGGCAGCATGCCGAGGAGCTTGGAGATGGAGCCCATCTTGCGGACCTGCTCCATCTGGGCCAGGAAGTCGTCGAGCGTGAACTCCTTGGGGCCCTTGGCGAGCTTGGCCGCCATCTTCTCGGCCTCGGCCTGCGAGAAGGTCTTCTCGGCCTGCTCGATGAGGGTGAGCATGTCACCCATGTCGAGGATCCGGCCCGCCATGCGGTCCGGGTGGAAGGCGTCGAAGTCGTCGAGCTTCTCGCCGTTCGAGGCGAACATGATCTGCTTGCCGGTGACGTGCGCGATGGAGAGCGCGGCACCGCCGCGGGCGTCGCCGTCGAGCTTGGAGAGCACCACGCCGTCGAAGCCGACGCCGTCGCGGAAGGCCTCGGCGGTGTTGACCGCGTCCTGACCGATCATGGCGTCGACGACGAAGAGGATCTCGTCGGGGCTGACGGCGTCGCGGATGTCCGCGGCCTGCTGCATCAGCTCCTGGTCGATGCCGAGGCGGCCGGCGGTGTCGACGATGACGATGTCGTACTGCTTGGTGCGGGCGTACTCGATCGAGTCCTTGGCCACCTGGACCGGGTCGCCGACGCCGTTGCCCGGGGCGGGCGCGTAGACGGCCACGCCGGCGCGCTCGGCGACGACGCTGAGCTGGTTGACGGCGTTGGGGCGCTGGAGGTCGCACGCGACGAGGAGCGGGGAGTGGCCCTGCCCCTTGAGCCAGAGGCCGAGCTTTCCGGCGAGGGTGGTCTTACCGGCACCCTGGAGACCGGCCAGCATGATCACGGTCGGCGCGGTCTTGGCGAAGCGGAGGCGGCGGGTCTCGCCGCCGAGGATGGAGACCAGTTCGTCGTTGACGATCTTCAGGACCTGCTGGCCGGGGTTCAGCGCCTTGCTGACCTCCTCGCCGCGGGCCCTTTCCTTGACGTTCGCGATGAACGAGCGGACGACGGGGAGCGCGACGTCGGCCTCGAGGAGGGCGATACGGATTTCCCGCGCCGCAGCGTCGATGTCCTGCTCGGAGAGGCGGCCTTTGCCCCGGAGGGACTTGAAGGTCGCGCTGAGGCGGTCGGAAAGCGTATCGAACACGGTGGTCGCGATTCCTCGGGTCGGGGGCGTGATGGTCGCCCCCCAGGGTATCCGGCCCCGCCGCTCCCCGGGGGCGGGGTCGCGGGCCGCTGCGCGCAGCCGTCTCCCCGCCCCGCCCTTTCACCGTTTCTCCCCCAGCTACCGCCGGGAGGTACCCCCAGGGGCTCCGCCCCAGACCCCGCGCCTCAATCGCCGGCGGGGCTGACATCAGCCC